>NZ_DJHW01000097.1:0-50183 GCF_002433295.1 Pseudoalteromonas sp. UBA6610
ATGTTTTTCAATTAAAACCACAGGCAGTTATTATTAACTACCGCTCTAAGTATGCTATAACCCCTTCGAGTTTTAGACTTTAGCGCCGCTCACAAGTGGCTAAACTATATGAGGACATAGAACGCAACGTGGCAGACGTGGGAGTATACCAGCACTTAAAACACATTGCTACCGAGCGGTTGTTTTTTCCACAAGAAAATTACAAAAATTTATGCATTTATATAAAAAAAACAATAAGGCCACTTTAAAGAGTCGATACAGTCGTATTAGCGCTATGCTAAATGCTCTTTTGCTAAATACTCTAAAGACTGCATTTCCTGCAGGCGGCTAATGCAGCGCTTAAATTCAAAGTTAAGATTGCCTTGGGTATAAAGTTGCGTGATCGGTTTTTCAGCCGAAATAATTAATGTTACATGGCGTTCGTAAAACTCATCCACTAAAGCGATAAAGCGCCTAGCTGCATCATCATTATTTTGTCCAAGCTGTTTAACATTAGAAATAATAACAGTGTTATATAAACGGCTAATTTCCATGTAGTCGACTTGGCTACGTGCGGTTTCGCACAATTCGCTAAATTCAAACATCACTACACACTTGGCCACTTTGCGTGTGTTGATTAAGCGCCCTTCTATTTCTATGGGTTGAGCAAGCTCCCCCGCCTCTGGCGAGAGCTTATCAAAATATTCAAATAAGTTTTTATCGGCTTGCTCATCTAACGGGCTGTGAAATATTTCGGCTTGCTCAAGTGTACGCAAGCGATAATCAATACCAGAGTCTACATTTACTATTTCTGTGTTCGCTTTTACCAGTTCAATGGCCGGAATAAAACGCGCACGCTGTAAGCCGTTTTTATATAAATCATCAGGTACTATATTAGAGGTAGCGACTAATACTATATTGCGTGCAAATAATGCCTGCATTAAGCCGCCGAGTAACATGGCATCTGTAATATCTTGAACAAAGAATTCATCAAAACAGATAATATCGGTTTCGGCTTTAAATATGTCGGCAACAATTTCCAGTGGATTACTTTTATTATTTAGCTTTTTTAGTTCATCGTGAACCCGGTGCATAAAGCGATGAAAATGCACGCGCATTTTACGCTCACCTGGCAGCGCTTCGTAAAAGGTATCTACTAAATAGGTTTTCCCACGCCCTACACCGCCCCAAAAATAAAGCCCTTTGATAGGCTCTGGTTCGCTTTTATTAAACAGCTTTGCAAAAAAGCCTTGTTGCTGTGGTTTTTTACTTGTGAGGTCATCGTATAAACGTTGTAAATGGCGCACTGCATTTTCTTGTGCTTGGTCATGTACAAAGTCATCGCGCTTAAGATCTTGCTGGTAAGTTTGCCAAGGAGTCATATCTAATTACATTTTAAACACAGTTTAATTTGCACAACATATTAACACGCATCTTAACTCGGGGTATATTACCCACAGGATGATTTATATTTGAATCAGGCATTATTAGATATTTTTTCCCAAAGGGGTGAAGTTATGGGCACAGTTACGTGGGTAGGTTTAATTATTATTACTGCTGTAGTGGCATTTTTTGTTGGTGCATTCGTTACTAAAAAGCAATTTAAGCAAGATGAATTAAAAGAACAAGCCGAGCAAGCACAAAACGCGCTTGAGCAGTATCGCCAAGATGTGGCCGATCATTTAGCAAGCACAGGTAAGCTTGTGAATAAAATGAAAGAAAACTACGACCAACTACTCAGCCATGTTGAAGAAACCCATCAACTCTTACTTGATGATAAAAACAAAGCACCTAGCGAGCCGTTTTTCTCTAAAGAAACAACAGAGCAATTACAAGCATCTTTAAAAGAGCGCGAGGTTGACCGTTCATCTGCACAAGCACAACCTGCCGATTACGTCTCGGGTGAGTCTGGTTTATTTGCAGGGCAAAATGGCGATACAAAACCTGCAAAAGCCTCTTAACACACTGAGCACGCTAAAATGTTAGTGCTATCTTGAGGAACTTTTTTTTGACCCCATAGTCTTTAAATGTAACAGCTTTATATTTAAATTCGAAAAGGCTGCTTATGCAGCCTTTTTGCTTTTCCTGTGATGTGGAGTACACCCTGACTATGAAAATGAAATTATCACTTATTAGTGCTGCAATCTTATCTACAAGCTTATTACTAAGCCCAATGGCCTCTTATGCAAAACTGCCTATTGCAGTTAACGGCCAACAATTACCCACACTTGCGCCTATGCTTGAGCAAATTACCCCTGGCGTTGTGAGCATTCAGGTTTCTGGCTCAAAAGAAGTGCGCCGCCGTGCAGACCCGCTTGAATACTTTTTTGGAAACCCTCAACCACGTAGTCAAAAGCGCCAATTTAGCGGTTTAGGCTCAGGGGTTATTATTGATGCCGACGAAGGCTATGTAGTAACAAATAACCACGTAATTCAAGATGCCGAAAAAATGGTGGTAACGCTAGAAGACGGCCGTGAATTTGAAGCCACCAAAATTGGTACCGATAAAGAGTCTGATATTGCGCTATTACAAATAGATGCAGATGACTTAACCGAAGTTAAACTGGCAAATTCAGATAAATTGCGTGTCGGCGACTTTGCAGTAGCAATTGGTAACCCATTTGGTTTAAGCCATACAGTAACCTCGGGCATTGTAAGTGCATTAGGGCGTAGTGGTTTAAATATTGAAGGCTACGAAGACTTTATTCAAACAGATGCGGCTATTAACCAAGGTAACTCAGGAGGCGCTTTAGTTAACCTAAATGGTGAACTCATTGGTATTAATACTGCTATTTTAGGTGCCTCGGGTGGAAATGTTGGTATTGGCTTTGCCATTCCATCAAATATGATGAAAAACTTAGTTGACCAAATTATTGAACATGGCGAAGTTCGCCGTGGCTCACTGGGTATTTCTGGCCGCCCACTTGATGCAGGCCTTGCAAAAGCACAGCAACTTGACGTTAAACAAGGTGCTTACGTTATGCAAGTAATGGATGATACCGCAGCAAGCAAAGCAGGTATTAAAGCCGGCGATGTTATTATTAGTATTAATGGCAGCGATATTAGTGGCTTCCACGAGCTGCGTAGTAAAATAGCAACGTTAGGTGAAGGACGCGAAGTTAAATTAGGTATTTACCGCGATGGCAAAGTAAAAACCATTAAAGTAACGCTTGATGGTGCATCGGGTGTAACCGCCGCAGGCGATGAACTGCATCCTGCATTTCAAGGTGCGACGCTTGAAAACGTGCAAAAAAATGGCACTAAAGGTATTGAAGTCGCCACAGTAGATCCGCGCTCTCCTTCTGCACGTGTTGGCCTTGAAGAAGGTGATGTGATTGTACAAGTTAACCGCAAACGTGTAGAAAACATTCGTCAAATGAACAAAATTATCGAAGATACCCAAGGTAATATTGTACTTGGCGTTAAACGTGGCAGAGAGTCTATCTTTGTACTTATCCAATAAGTAACACGTTATAAATAAGCAATAAAAATAACAGCAGCACTTGCCGCTGTTATTTTTTTTGTGCCATCATAAAGAATTGCTCACTAACAATAAGAATCTCGTGCTGAAATTACTAAAATTTGTACTTCCCCCTTTGTTTGTCGGTTTAGGTATCGCTTTTTTAGTGGTTTTTTTCAGCCCTAATATGCGCGCCTCTTTACTCCCTAATGTTCCCTTGCCCAGTGCTATGAGCTCGAATCACCTTAGTTTTGCTGACGCGGTTAAACGTGCTGCACCGTCGGTAGTAACTATTTTTTCAGAAAGCATTTCTAAAGAGCCTCGCTATAAGCAACAAAACACCGTTCAAGAGCTTGGCTCTGGCGTAATTATGGCGCAAGACGGCTACATATTAACTAACTACCACGTTATAAATAATGCAGATCAAATCTTGGTTATATTAACCGATGGCCGACGCTTTTTTGATGTGCAGTTAATTGGCTTTGACACCATTACCGATTTAGCCTTATTAAAAATTAACGCCGACCACCTGCCGGTGATCCCCGTAAACGATAATTACACCACCAGTGTAGGTGATGTAGTGCTGGCCATTGGTAACCCACTCAATTTAGGGCAAACCATCACCCAAGGTATAATTAGTGCCACCGGTAAACAAAAAATTACCGATAGCCCTTATAACAACTTACTGCAAATGGATGCAGCTATAAATGTAGGTAACTCTGGCGGTGCTTTGGTTAATTCAAATGGTGATTTAGTGGGGATCACGTCTGCGCAGTTTAAAACTCGTGAAAATCTTAATATCCAAGGAATCTTTTTTGCTGTTCCCTATTCGCTCGCCAAAGAAGTAATGGCAAAGCTAATACGCCATGGCCGTGTAGTACGTGGCTATTTAGGCTTTGAAGGCACTGCGGTTGATAGCACGGGCAAAGAGGTAAACGACAGCCTTACTGAGGTTGCTGGTATGCGCATCACCAATTTAGACCCATTAGGCCCTGCATGGCAAGCTGGCATTGAAGAGCAAGACATCGTTATTAAAATTGCAGGGTTAAGTGTCGCCAACCCGCAAAAAGTACTCGAAAAAATAGGCAATACACAGCCCGGTAAAGAAATAGAATTTGAGCTGTACCGAAACGGTAAAGTAGAAAAAATAATGGTTACAGTTGCAGAGCTCGAAACTAAACTCTAACCAAAATGGCAATAAAAAGGTCGGATAGCAATACGCGTATCCGACCTTTTTTTATGTCTAAAGTAAACTGTGTTTAACTCAGCGCGCTTAATTTAGGAGCAAGTGTGCTCTCACCTCAAAGCGAATAAATATTATTGCGAATGGGTATTAGCTACTTCTGCGCTTAATATTGGCACCTAAGCCACTGAGTTTATCTTCAATGCGTTGATAGCCTCGGTCTACGTGGTAAATACGATCGACTACCGTTTCACCTTGCGCCACAATACCGGTTAAAATTAAGCTTGCAGAGGCGCGTAAATCGGTTGCCATTACTTGTGCGCCACTTAAACTTTGCGTTTCACCACAAATAGCGGTGTGCCCTTCTAAACGAATATTAGCGCCCATGCGTTGTAACTCTGGTACGTGCATAAAGCGGTTTTCAAAAATGGTTTCGGTAATTGTTGCACTACCATTAGCCACTACATTTAACGCGGTGAACTGCGCTTGCATGTCGGTTGGAAAACCAGGGTGTGGCATGGTTTTAATATTAACGGCTTTGAGCTCACGATTACGCATATCTAAATAAATGCTGTCATCGTTTACTTCAACTAATGCATTCGCGGCACGTAATTTTTCAATAACAGGCTCAAGTGAATGAAAATCTGTTTTTTTACAAAGTACTTCACCTGCAGCCATCGCTGCTGCAACTAAAAAAGTGCCCGTTTCAATGCGGTCAGGTAAAATGCTGTGCTCACAGCCGCCTAAACGCTCTACGCCGTCAATTTCTATACGGCTTGTACCTGCACCAGTAATTTTTGCACCCATAGCAATTAGGCAATTGGCAAGGTCAATAATTTCGGGCTCGCGTGCTGCGTTTTCAAGCACCGTTTTACCATCGGCAAGTGCTGCGGCCATTAGTAAGTTTTCGGTTGCGCCAACACTGACCATTTCCATGAAAATTTCAGCGCCTTTAAGGCGACCTTCTACCTTTGCATTGATATAACCGTTTTCAACGTTTATTTGTGCGCCCATGCGCTCTAAACCTTGAATATGTATATCAACCGGACGTGCACCTATAGCACAGCCACCAGGTAGCGATACCTGTGCCTCACCAAAACGCGCTACTAAAGGCCCTAGTGCCAAAACAGAGGCACGCATTTGCTTAACTAAATCATAAGGAGCAAGCGTTTTATTAACGGTTGCGCCATCGATATACAGTGTATCGCCTTGCCAATTTACAGTTGCGCCTAAGGTGCTTAAAAGCGCCTCAGTGGTCACAATATCGCGAAGACGAGGAACATTCGTAAATGTACTTTTACCATCGGCAAGCAGTGCGGCAAACAAAATTGGTAATGCGGCATTTTTAGCGCCAGAAATAGTTACTTCACCCGCAAGTGAAGTGCCACCTTGAATTACAAACTGATCCATTAAGAGGCCTTAACTATTGAGGTAAAATAAATTTTTGTTCACGCTTCCACTCAGTTGGCGTAAATGCACGAATTGATACAGCGTGAATTGTACCGTCTGAAATAGTATTCATTAATGGGCCATAAACTAGCTGTTGCTTTTTAACGCGGCTTAAACCGTCAAAGCACTCACCTACTGCAATTACTTCATAATGGCTACCATTGGCTTTTACTTTTACTTCAGATAATTGAAGTTCGTCGCGTAATAATGTTTCGACTTGGCTAGTTTCCATAACTCTCACTCAAATAAAGTTGTTACCTGACCCAACTGCATTAAATTTTGCAATTGCTCAGGTGGATTTTGCAATTCAAGGCGTGTGCCCTGTTGCTTAAATTCAGCAAAAGAGTGAATTAACCAAGCTAAGCCCGCTGTGTCAACCCTCATTACCTCACAAAGGTCAAAATAGATGGTTTTATGCTTACTTAATGACTTGGCGTTCAGAAGCTGTTCATTGCCAATTGAGCTGCGGGTAAGTTCACCACTTACCCTATAGTGCTGCTCATCTACTTGACTAATTGCCAATTTAGTCATTGCTGTTGTTGCCTCTAAATTGCACAGGTAACTGGCTCTTTTGCTCTAGTAATTTACTTACGTGTGCAATACCTTGCTGGCGTAAAATACCTTGTAGCTCACTTTGTTTTGCATCGAGTAAGCTAATTCCTTCTGCAATCATATCGTATGCGCGCCACTCGCCGCTGCGATCTTCACGCACTTTAAAATCAATTTTTATGTCAGGCTTGCCATCTTCTGTAATTTTAGTTTTTACTACAACTACATCTTTGCCTTTAAATGGTTGCTCTGCGCCAAATTCTACATGTTGGTCAGTGTATTGAGTAAATACCCCCGCGTAAGTAGCAACTAAATAGCCTCTAAACGCGCCAATAAATTCTTGGATGTCTTTAATTGCTTCGGCTTTTTCGGCTTTATCGGTAATTGCACGCACTTTAGACACTTCACTACCCAACACACGAAGTGCTGCATATTTGTAGTCTATGTAAGGCATCAGCTCTTCTTCTACAATAACACGAAGGTGCTCTTTATCTTTAGTGATAAGCGGTTGATCTTTTTTAATGCGCTCAAATGTATGCTCTGCTACCTGACGCACCATTTTGTTAGGATCTGTCAGTTTAACTTCGGCTGCGCTAACACTTTGCACAGCTAGGGTTGCACCAAGTGCAATAACGGCTAAAAACTGTTTCAACATAATAATTACTCACTACCTTGGTTGAATAAAAACTGCCCAATTAACTCTTCTAAAACAAGTGCAGACTTAGTATCTGTGATTGAATCACCATCACCTAACGCTTTGCTCTCTACGCCAAATAACTCATCGATTGCTTGATCTTGTGCGTTTTCGGTCACTGTTTCACCTAAACAGCGCTGCTCTGCTGCATTAGGAGAAATAACAGGGTGAATACCTAAGTACTGCTCCCCTAAAATACCCGATGTTAAAATTGAGATTGAGCTAGTGTCTGAAAAACGACATAAATACTGTGCATCTATCGTCATATTTACCACAGGCAAAAACTCCTGTGGGTGTACATAAATAGATTCAACACGGCCAATCACTACACCGCCTACTTTTACCGGTGCACGCGCTTTAAGTGAGCCGATATTTTCAAACTTTGCATTTAGCGTGTAGGTTTCGCCCGACCCGCTAATACCCGAATTAGCCACTTTAAGTGCTAACATTGCAAACGCTAAAATGCCTAATGCGACAAAAAAGCCAACTAAAATCTCTAATTTCCGTGAATTCATTATCTATACCCTATTAGCTGGTAAACATTACCGCTGTCAAAATAAAGTCAAACCCTAATACTGCCAGTGATGAGTGAACGACTGTTTCTGTTGTTGCTTTACTGATCCCTTCTGAGGTTGGGATACAGTCGTAGCCCTTATAAAGCGCAATCCAGGTCACTACCATGGCAAATACAAAACTTTTTATCATGCCGTTTAATACATCTTCTTGAAACGATACTTGCGATTGCATTATCGACCAAAAGCTGCCGGTATCTACGCCTAACCAATCAACCCCAACTAAATGAGCACCGATAATGGCAACCGCAGAAAAAATAAGTGCAAGCAATGGCATACTAATAAAACCTGCCCAAAAGCGCGGTGCAATAATGCGCTTGAGAGGGTCTATAGCCATCATTTCTAGTGAAGAGAGTTGCTCAGTGGCTTTCATTAAGCCTATTTCTGCCGTTAGCGCACTTCCAGCGCGCCCAGCAAATAATAGCGCTGTAACCACAGGGCCTAGTTCGCGTAATAAACTAAGCGCAACTAATGGGCCTAGGCTGTCTTCGGCGCCATAGCCAACCAATACAGTGTAACCTTGCAGCGCAAGCACCATACCAATAAACAAACCCGACACCATAATAATTAATAATGATTGCGAACCAACCATATAAAGTTGGCGCACTAACAGCGGTGTGCCTTTTTTAAAGTTAGGTACATTCCACAATGCATTAAAAAGCATGTTGGCAGAGCGCCCTAATGCAGCAAAACGCCCCAGCGTTTTATGACCTAACTTTTGAAATAAATCCAACATTAAGCGTTTTCTCCTAACAGCTCATCAGCATACGTTTGTGCAGGATAATGAAATGGCA
The DNA here is from genome assembly GCF_002433295.1 of Pseudoalteromonas sp. UBA6610. NCBI lineage: Bacteria > Pseudomonadati > Pseudomonadota > Gammaproteobacteria > Alteromonadales > Pseudoalteromonadaceae > Pseudoalteromonas > Pseudoalteromonas sp. UBA6610. Next base: position 8,681 of record NZ_DJHW01000097.1, read on the forward strand.
CTGGCCCATCCGATAACCCTTTTAAAAACTGCTGTACTAATGGAGATTCATGATTACGCATTTCATCCGGAGTCCCAGCCCCTATTACGCCTTGATCGGCAATAATAATAACGTGATCGGCAATACTCATTACCTCCGTCACATCGTGGGTTACAATAAGGGATGATAAACCTAGCACTTCATTTAGCGACTTAATAAGCTTTACCAATACGCCCATAGATATTGGGTCTTGGCCGGCAAAAGGCTCATCATACATAATAAGTTCTGGGTCCAGTGCAATAGCACGTGCAAGTGCTGCTCGTCTGGCCATACCGCCAGAAAGCTCAGAAGGCATTAAATCTTTAGCACCGCGTAAACCCACCGCTTGCAGTTTCATTAATACGACTAGTTTAATTAACGCTTCACTTAACTTGGTGTGCTCTCGCAGAGGAAATGCAATGTTGTCAAATACCGACATATCAGTAAATAACGCACCGCTTTGAAACAGCATGCTCATTTTGGTTCGTGCCGCATATAACTCTTTGCGCGACATACTAGGAATACTGCCACCTTCGAATAAAATATCGCCGGCGTCAGGCTTAAGCTGCCCACCAATTAAGCGTAGCATTGTGGTTTTGCCAATTCCGCTTGGCCCCATAATCGCTGTTATCTTACCTTTAGGAACACTAAAACTCATATTTTTATATATGGTTCTATCGCCTCGCGAAAAGCTAACATCCTTGACTTCTACTATTGATTGCGACAAGTCGCTCTCCGTAACAATGTTCACTCGTGCTCCTATTTTAAGGGTTTTTTAGCCAAGATGGAAAAAACAATTCGTAAGATTTTGTAATACGCCTACAAAAAGCGCTCTAAGGCTGAAGTAAATTGCCTTAACCTTTGCTTAAGCGCATAAAATTCACGCACTGCAATAGTAGACCCTGCTCTTTTGCTTATACTTTCATGTTGGCTTTTGTTACTATTCGCGCCATCTGTATTTTGAACATCTGGCTTAACATAATGGTTACCTCGTTTGTTATTTTAATTCTTGGTTTTGCTGCACTTGTGTGGAGCGCCGACCGATTTGTATACGGTGCGGCAGCGCTTGCTAAAAACTTTGGAGTCCCTACTTTAATTGTTGGCTTAACGGTTGTTGCTATGGGGTCTTCGGCCCCTGAAATGATGGTATCGGCCTCGGCTGCTTTGGCAAATAAAACCGACACAGCGGTTGGTAACGCGGTAGGTTCAAATATAACAAACATCTTACTTGTGTTAGGTATTACTGCGCTGCTACGCCCTTTGAGTGTGTCATCAAGCACTTTAAAACGCGAAATGCCGCTTGTTATGCTGGTATCCTTGGCTACGTGGTATGTATTTTCAGACAACTACTTCTCACTCACCGAAGGGGTGGCATTGCTAGTTGCATTTGCTGTGTTTATTGGCGGCTTGATTGTGGTTTCTTTGCGCGCCAAAAATCAAGATGATCCTTTTGTTTCAGAAGCCTGCGATGAGGTTCCTAACGATGTACCAACTAAAAAAGCCGTTTTATGGCTAATTGTCGGCATGGTTTTATTGCCTGTTAGCTCACACTTTTTAGTTGGTTCAGCAGTCGATATTGCTAAATACTTTGGTTTAAGCGACTTAGTTATTGGCTTAACCATTATCGCCATTGGCACAAGCTTGCCTGAACTTGCAGCTTCTGTAGCGGGTGTACTTAAAAACGAAGATGATTTAGCCCTAGGTAATATTGTGGGCTCAAATATATTTAATATTTTAGCGGTATTACCGCTTGCAGGTATTATTAACCCATCAGTGGTTGACCCGTCACTTGCAAACCGCGACATACTTATTATGTTAGGTGCTACGCTTGCGCTTATTATTATGTCATTGAACTTTAGAGGTTCTCAGCGTATCAATAGAGTAGAAGGTGGCCTATTACTCATCGCATTTTTGGCGTACCAAGGTTATATTTTTAGTCAAGTAGGGTAACAATGGCACAACTAAATTTTATAGAGCAAGGTTTACGCGTATTAAACATTGAACGCCAAGCGCTTGCTGATATTACACAATATGTTGACGAAAACTTTCATAGTGCGTGTCAGCTCATGTTTGATTGCCAAGGTCGCATTATTGTTATTGGCATGGGTAAATCAGGCCATATTGGTAATAAAATTGCTGCTACCCTTGCAAGTACAGGCAGCCCTGCTTTTTTTGTTCACCCAGGCGAAGCAAGCCATGGTGATTTAGGCATGATAACCAAAAATGACGTGGTTATGCTTATATCAAACTCGGGCGAAACCAGCGAAGTACTTAATATTATTCCGGTGCTTAAACGCCTTGGCGCAAAAATAATATCGATGACAGGCAACCCGCTTTCTACTATGGCAACACTTGCTGATGTGCACGTATGTATAAAAGTAGAACAAGAAGCCTGTTTATTAGGTTTAGCGCCTACAGCAAGCACCACTGCCACTTTAGCGATGGGTGATGCAATGGCAGTTGCGCTTTTAGAAGCACGCGGCTTTACCGCCGATGACTTTGCACTCTCTCACCCTGGCGGCAGTTTAGGTAAGCGATTGTTGCTCACTTTAAAAGATGTAATGCACAGCGGCACAAACACCCCTATCATAGGTGTAACGCAAACAATTAAAGACGCGTTAATAGAAATGTCAGCCAAAGGGCTGGGCATGACCGCTATTGTAGATAACAATCAACAGCTTGCCGGCCTTTTTACCGACGGTGACTTACGCCGTATTTTAGAGCAAAGAGTTGATATACATAGCACCGCTATTAGCCAGGTTATGACTAAGTCGTGCACAACTGCCATGGCCGATATACTTGCAGCTGAAGCCCTAAACATAATGGAAAACAAACGTATTAATGGTTTAATTGTGGTCAATGATAAAAACCAGCCAATAGGCGCCTTAAATATGCAAGACCTCTTAAAAGCAGGAGTATTATAAATGCAATTTGAAGATCTCTATCAACCGCTAAGCGATGATGCCAAAGCACGCGCCAAAAAAGTAAAACTACTCATATGCGATATTGATGGTGTATTTTCTGATGGCCGAATTTACCTCGGTAACCAAGGCGAAGAATTAAAAGCATTTAATACAAAAGATGGTTTTGGCATTAAAGCGCTGATCAATAGCGGTTTTGAAGTTGCGGTCATTACGGGGCGTCACTCAAAGATAGTGCAAACTCGCATGAGCAGCTTAACCGTGCAGCACATTTATCAAGGCCAAGAAGACAAACTTATTGCTTATCAAGAACTCAAAAACACTTTAAAGTTAACTGATGAACAAATAGCCTACATTGGCGACGATGGCCCTGACATGCCAGTAATGGAGCGCGTTGGCTTTGCCGTTGCAGTAAACGATGCGCACCCGCTTATTAAGCGCTTATCGCATTACACTACGCAAATGCCTGGCGGCTTTGGCGCCGTTAGAGAGCTCACAGATTTACTTATGCTAGAGAACGGCATAGCGCTTACAACACAAGGCACCAGTTCATGAATGCAGCACGCGTTATACTCAGTGCGTTATTCATCGGCTGTATGGTTTGGCTTTGGTACCCTTATTTTACCCAAACCAATGTAGCGCCAGAGCAAGAACCTGAAGTAATTGCAAAGCCCGATTACACCGCTATAGAGCTTAAGCAAACAGCCTATGACGAGCAAGGCAAAATAAGCCATAAAGTCACTGCGGCTAAAATGGAGCTGTACCAACAGCTTGGTTTTACATTTTTTGAAAAACCTATTTTCACCTTGTATAACGAAAAGCAAACATGGCGAATAAATGCAGACGAAGCAACGCTTTACGAAGATAAACAACTTATTTTAGAAGGCAATGTGGTTGCTAAAAATTTAGTTGATAACGCCATGATAGATAACATCAATGCCGATAACATCGAAGTCGACATTAAAGCGCTAACAATGCGCTCTGAGCAGCCAGTGGTTGTCACTGGGCCTAATTTAAAAATTGTAGGTAAAGGCCTTGAAGCCGATTTAAAAACCGAAGTAATAAAACTAATTAACCATACGCGAACAATATATTATGACCAATAAACTCACTAAAATACTTATTATCCCATCGCTAATGCTTGCATTTAGCGCCTCTGCTGCTGAGCCTGCCGCTCAACCGCCAGCAAATCAAATTTCTATTAGTGCAGACCGTCAAGAAGGCCAACTTAAAGAAAACGTAGGTATTTTTGAAAAGAACGTCGAAATTGTGCATGGTAATCGCAAAATTACAGCCGACCGACTCGAAGTACATAAACGTGAAGACTTAGGGGATAACAAACAACTCCTTATTGCCACTGGCAGCCCAGCCTACTTCGAAGAAAAACAAGACGACGGTACCGTAATGAGTGCCAGCGCAAACGAAGTACGTTACGACGTAGCAAAGCGCTTTTTAACGCTTGTTGGCGATGCTGAAGTCGCACAAGCCGGTCAAAAAATTAATGCTAAAAGTATTACCTACGACATGCAGCAGCAGCTTATTAGCGCAGAAAAAGACGAAAACTCTACGGATCGTGTCCATACAATTTTAGTGCCTGTTGAAGCAAAAATTAAAGAAAAAACAGGTAACGAAGGTCAACCATGAGCACCTTAAAAGCAGAACTATTAGCAAAAAGCTATAAAGGCCGCCAAGTTGTAAAAAATGTAGGCCTTGAAGTGGAAGCCGGCAGCATTGTTGGCTTATTGGGCCCTAATGGCGCAGGTAAAACCACCACCTTTTACATGATTGTAGGGTTAGTACCTAGCGACAAAGGTAAAATTTCTATTGATGATAACGACATTACGTTATTACCTATGCACAGCCGCGCCCGCTTAGGCATTGGCTATTTGCCGCAAGAGTCATCAATATTTAGAAAGCTGACAGTTTATCAAAACTTAATGGCTATTTTAGAAACGCGTAAAGAGCTCAATAAAGCCGCACGAGAAGAAACGCTTAACAACTTACTTGATGAATTTAGTATTCAGCATATTCGCGATAGCCAAGGTATGGCGCTTTCTGGTGGTGAACGCCGCCGTGTAGAAATTGCCAGAGCACTGGCAGCAAACCCTAAATTTATTTTATTGGATGAGCCTTTTGCTGGTGTTGATCCGATTTCAGTGTTAGATATAAAGAAAATAATAGAGCATCTTAAAAACCGTGGCATTGGCGTATTAATTACCGATCACAATGTAAGAGAAACCCTTGATGTTTGTGAAAAAGCCTACATTGTTTCTCATGGGGAGCTAATTGCATCTGGCACCCCAGAACACGTATTAAATGACAAAACTGTACGCGATGTTTATTTAGGCGAGCAATTTAGGCTGTAACATTTAAGCCACACCTACAAGCATCTGCTAATATTAATTATAACAACATAAAAGGATTGTTAGAGATACATGAGGCAATCATTACAGCTGCGCATGGGCCAGCAACTTACAATGACTCCACAATTGCAACAAGCGATTCGCTTGCTGCAGCTCAGTACATTGGATCTCCAGCAAGAAATACAAGAAGCACTTGATAGCAACCCGCTATTAGAAGTAGAAGAGCAAGATTACACGGAAGAGTCGGCTGGAAAAAATGAACAAAAAGCAGATACGGATGATGTAACCGTAAGCGCATCGGCTGACGATACAACCAGCGAGTACGAGCAAGACAGTGGCGAAGCTTTAAATAAAGACACCGTTAGCGATGATATGGCAATGGATGTAACCTGGGATGAGTACATGAGCGCAGCCCCTGCTGCATCCTCAGGCCCAATGCCGGAAGATGAGTCTATTTATCAAGGTGCCTCTACTGAAACGCTACATGAGTATTTAATGTGGCAGCTTCAGCTTACTCCTTTTAGCCCAACTGACGAAGCCATTGCTATTGCCATTGTAGAAGCTGTAGATGACTCGGGTATTTTAACGCTAAGTTGCGAAGAAATTTTAGAGAGCTTTAACCAAGAAAACGATGACGAAGTTGAAGTTGAACTTGACGAAATAGAAGCCGTTTTAAAGCGTATTCAGTTATTTGACCCTGTAGGTATAGCCGCGCGCAGTTTACAAGAGTGCTTGTGTATTCAGCTAAACCAGTTTGATAAAGACACCCCTTTTATAGAACAAACTAAAATGATCTTAACCGATCACATTGATCTATTAGCGGCACGCGACTATCGTACATTAATGAAAAAGACTAAGCTTAAAGAAGACGAGCTTAAAGAGGTCATGACCCTAATACATACCCTCAACCCAAAACCAGCAGATACAATAGTAAGGGAAGAGTCTGAGTATGTAATACCGGATGTGTCGGTTAAAAAAATAAAAGGCCGCTGGGTGGTAGAGCTAAACCCAGATAGCATGCCAAAAATACGCGTAAATAGTCAGTACGCGGCTATGTCACGTACCGTAAAATCAAGTGGTGATAGCCAATTTATTCGCTCTCACTTACAAGAAGCTAAATGGTTTATAAAAAGCCTTGAAAGCAGAAACGACACGCTGCTTAAGGTAACTAACTGTATTGTAAAACAGCAACAGGCATTTTTTGAACATGGCCCCGAAGCCATGAAGCCAATGGTTTTAAACGATGTTGCTGAAATGGTAGAAATGCATGAATCGACAATTTCGCGTGTTACTACGCAAAAATATATGCATACGCCACGTGGTATTTTTGAGCTTAAGTATTTTTTCTCAAGCCACGTAAGCACTGAAAACGGCGGAGAGTGTTCATCAACCGCAATACGTGCCCTAATTAAAAAGCTAATTGCCGCGGAAAACTCAGCTAAACCATTGAGTGATAGTAAAATTGCGGATATATTGGCAGAGCAAGGAATTAAAGTAGCTAGACGCACAATAGCAAAATACCGTGAATCGCTAGCTATTCCACCGTCAAATCAGAGAAAGAGTTTGATATAAGACGTAAAAAACAAAGAGGAAATGCTTATGCAACTAAACCTAACTGGTCGTCACGTAGAAGTAACTGATTCACTTAGAGACTATGTAAATAATAAATTTGCAAAGCTAGAAAGGCACTCAGATCATATTAGCAATGTGCATGTCATTCTCGATGTAGAAAAACTCAACCAAAAAGCAGAAGCGACTATTCATGTAAGTGGCGCAGATTTATTTGCCTCAACAGAGCACCAAGATATGTATGCCGCTATAGACTCGTTGATTGACAAGCTCGATCGTCAAGTCATAAAACATAAAGAGAAGCTTGCTAGACACTAATATTATGAAATTAAGTACATTAGTATGCCAGGACTGCAGCAAAGCTGCGGTCCTTTTTAGTAGTAAAAAAAGAATTTTAGAGTTTATCAGTGAGCTTGCTCATGAAAAGCTCCCCTACTTACCACAACAAGATATTCTTAATGCGCTGGCAAGTAGAGAAAAGCTAGGCAGTACTGGTATTGGCCGGGGTATCGCCATTCCTCATGGCAGAATGGGTGGCGTAGAAGAGCCGCTGGCTTTAGTACTTGTTAGCGACACGCCTGTTAACTTTGACGCTATTGATAACTGCCCTGTTGATATTTTTGTTGCACTCATCGTACCAGATGGCGATAACCAACAGCACCTAAAGACTCTGGCAACCATAGCTGATAAACTGAGCAACAAAGAATTTTGTAAACAGCTGCGCAGTGCTAAAACCGATGCAGAGCTGTATCAAGTAATTGTTGATCAATCGTAGTAAATACTAAGGGCTATAAATGGAGTTAATTATCATAAGCGGCCGTTCTGGTTCAGGTAAGTCGGTTGCTTTACGCGTGGTTGAAGATTTAGGCTATTATTGCGTAGATAATATTCCGGTCAACTTACTGCCCTCTTTAGTGCGAAGTGTTTCAGATAACTATGACAAAATAGCCGTTAGTATAGATGTTCGTAATATCCCCAAAGAACAAGACGAATTTAACGATATTCTCGAGTACCTTCCTGACTTTGCTAAACCCACACTGTTTTATTTAGATAGTGATGATCAAACACTGATCAAACGTTTTTCAGAAACACGCAGATTACACCCTTTATCCATCGATTCGCTGCCGCTTGATTTAGCAATAAAAAAAGAAAAAGAACTGCTTGATGTACTCGTAACACGCGCTGACTTTATGCTTGATACCACCGATTTAAGTGTGCACCAATTAGCAGAGTCAATTCGCGAAAAAATACTGGGTAAAAAAGATAAGCAACTTATTGTAACGTTTGAATCGTTTGGCTTTAAACACGGCATACCTAAAGAAGCTGATTATGTTTTTGATGCTCGCTTTTTGCCAAACCCTCACTGGGAGCCTGAACTTAAACCGCTTACGGGCCTTGATCAACCAGTAAAAGATTTTTTGGCAAATCACAGCATAGTGCAAAAATTCACTTGGCAAATTCAAACCTTTGTACAAACTTGGTTGCCACACTTAGAGCGTAATAACCGTAGTTACCTCACTATTGCAATAGGCTGTACTGGTGGTCAACACCGCTCGGTTTATTTAGCGCAAGCCATTGGCGAGAGCTTTGCTATGACGCATCCGAATGTCAAAATTCGTCATCGTGAGCAAGAAAAGTAACCTTAAAATAATAACCTGTTCAGTTTAGGTATAGTAATTTATGCGCTGTGAAGACACATTTTTAATAAAAAATAAATTAGGCTTACACGCCAGAGCGGCAACGGTCCTTGCGCAATTAGCTGTGCAGTTTGATGCTAAAATCACCTTACACCAAGATGATAAAGAAGCCGCAGGCGACAGCGTATTAGCTTTAATGCTACTTGAAAGCAGTAAAGGTAAAGAAGTTAAAGTAGTCTGTGAAGGCCCTGATTCAGAGCAAGCTTTGCATGCGGTTGGGCAATTAATTGCACAACGATTTAACGAGCAAGAATAATTTAAAGCACCATAGCCTTATAAGTTAAAGACTTATCTGGCCAAATTATAAAGATTTAGTAAATTAGGGTATTCCGACTCGCCTAATTTAGTGCTTTAATTTAGGATAATAAAGCCATGCCCCTGCTAAATTTGGTTACTTAATTTTAAACACTAATTTAGTCCCAGCATTGGGTTTAGCACAAAAAATAAAGAAAATAACAGTGGGCAACTCCACTTACTAAACACCTTTCCATTACACAAAAATATTTAGGATGCCAATGCCAGAAGCGTTTGAACAAGACTATCCACTACAGCAACTAAAACAAGTGACTAAATCACTTAATAGTGGGCAATTTGTTCAAGTAAGACGCATGCTAGCAAAAACAGCACCTTGTGATACAGCACTGCTGCTTGAATCCTCTCCGCATAAAATTAGACGCATGCTTTGGCAACTGGTTGACCCAGATGTGCAAGGGGATGTGCTAGAAGAGCTCTCTGAAGATGTACGTTTAGGTATCATTGCACAAATGGAACCTGAGCATATTGCCGCGGCCACTGAAGATATGGGCCACGATGATTTAGGTGAAGTCCTACGTAGCCTACCTGACACCGTGTACAAAGATGTGGTTAGCGCTATGGATACGCAAGACCGCGAACGCGCTACACAAGCTTTATCTTACCAAGAGCGCTCAGCAGGCGCGCTAATGAACACCGATACGGTGACCATTCGCCCAGACGTTACTCTTGATGTTGTGCTGCGTTATATTAGGCTACGCGGTGAGCTGCCAGAGGGCACCGATGATTTATACGTTGTTGATAAACATAACTGTTTTTTAGGTGCATTATCACTTAGTACACTGTTAACTAATCCGCCTGAAAAAATTGTTCAAGATTTAATGGATGAAGACTGTGAGTCTATCCCTATTTCGATGGATGAAAGTGAAGTTGCTCAGTTATTTGAGCGCCATAACTGGATATCGGCCCCTGTAGTCGATGATAACGCCCACTTGCTTGGGCGTGTCACTATTGATGATATTGTTGATGTTATTCGTGAAGATGCAGAGCACAGCTTATTAAGCCTTGCCGGTCTTGATGATGAAGAAGACACCTTTGCACCTGTTTTAAAAAGCTCAAAAAAACGCTCAGTATGGCTTGGCGTTAACTTACTCACAGCCTTAGCAGCCGCCTTTGTGGCCAGCTTTTTTGAAAGCACCTTAGATATATTACCTATTTTAGCTGTACTCAATGGCATTGTGCCCTCAATGGGTGGTGTAGCAGGTAGCCAATCTTTAACTCTGGTTATTCGCGGTATTGCCGTGGGCCATATTAACCAAACTAACCAACGATTTTTAATGGCTAAAGAGCTGGCGATAGGCGCATTAAACGGGGTTATTTGGTCAATACTTATAGCCAGTGTAATTGCGCTTTGGCAATGGGATTTTATGCTTGGCGGCGTACTCGCATTTGCGATGTTTATGAACCTCGTAGTGGCTGGTGTTGCTGGCGCATGTATTCCTATTTTATTGAAAAAAATGAATATAGACCCTGCACTTGCCGGTAGTGTTGTACTTACAACAGTAACTGATATTGTCGGTATTTTTGCCTTTTTAGGCACCGCAACGTGGCTACTTATTTAGCAACCTGAGCTCAGGTTAAGTAGCCACTACACACTAAAACATATAATTAAATTGGTGAGCCCGGTGGCATTGGTAAACCACTGAAGTTTTCAGGCCACTTACCTACTTTTAAAAACTGTTTTATTTGCTCTGCTAAATACTGTTTAAACGCGCTTTCTCCTACACTGGTATTACTTAACATTGAGTTTTGATTGTACTCTTTACTTAATTTTACCAAGTAGAAACGTAGCTGCGCCTGCACCTCTGGGCTTACCTTGTCACTAGTGACTAAATCAGCCATATTTTTTGCAGTTAAAAACTGCACCCGCTGGGTGATTTTGCCTTTCATTGTATTAGGTGATGACACATTAAACACTTGGCTGTAAAGCTGCTCTAACAACTCATCTAAGCTGTAAAAATTATAATTACGTACTTGTTGTTGAGCTAAACGATTTAAACGCTGTGGGTTTAATAATAACGATAAACTATGCTGCGCAGCTACTTCTGGCAAGGCCATCGCATCAAGTGTTATACCCGTACGCCCTGTTATGCTTTCACGCGATTTAGACTCGCCATATGCTTTTGGCGGAATAAGCGCTAACACCGACTCAGGCAAAATTAAATTAGCCGGTTTTAATGTTGTTAAAATAGCACTAAGCGCCGCTTGCTGCTGCGCTTTTGCAACCACTTGTGCGCCCTTAGCAGGTGAGCCGTTACGTGTTTCGTATTCGTAGTTAACCCCCGCAATTAGCTTAACTGCAGCCTCTACTTGATAGCGATGAAATAAATAAAGCGGCACGAGTTTTTCTTCTAACTGCGAGAGTGCATCGCCCGTTTTAATGTTGTTAATGCCAAATTGCGAAAGCGCTTTTTTACGTACATCAAGCACTCTAAGTAACTCTTGCGCTGGGTTAGTACCGTTATCCCATAAGTGCGCTGTAGGGTGTGCCCCGCCCTTAGCGCGTGCGTCGCTATCAGATATAAACTCAAGGCCCTTCGTTTTGTTCTCTTTTAATATTGCTGCAAGCTCAGCGCTTTCATCTTGATTAGTGAAGTCGCTGTAACCATACTTAATAACTTGGGTATCCCATACGCCCATACCGCTTGCATAGCCGCGGGTTACATCAAGCTCGCCTTGCTCGTTAAAGCTAAGTAGTGGGTGTGGGTAATCCATAACCGACGCTCTATCCCCCACCGAGGCTGCAAAGTTATGTGCAATGCCCAGCGTATGGCCAATTTCGTGTGCACTTAACTGGCGAATCCTATCAAGTGCCATTGCCTGTAAATTTTTAGCCACCTCGTTACCTTTTAAATAAGGCGCTCCAAGGGATTCTGCAATTAAAATATCTTGGCGTACACGCAATGAACCAAGTGTTACATGCCCTTTGAGTATTTCCCCGGTACGAGGGTCTATAACAGAGCTTCCGTAAGACCATCCGCGTGTAGCACGATGCACCCACTGAATAACGTTATAGCGAATATCCATAGGATCAGCATTGCTCGGCAATACTTTAACTATAAATGCGTTTTTATAGCCTGCTGCGCTAAAGGCATCATTCCACCACTTACCGCCTTCAAGTAACGCGCTTTTAACCGGCTCAGGAACGCCAGGGTCTAGGTAATAAGTAATAGGCTCTACGGGTTCACTAATCGGTAAACTTGGATCTTTTTTAGCTAAGCGATGACGCGGTATATAGCGCACAAACATAGATTCACCAAGGGGGGCTGCGTAGTCTTTATGCTCAATGCTCCAATACCCTGATTGCGGGTCAAATTTGCGCGGCGTGTATTTATCATCAGGTAATTTAATAAGTGAGTGGTGCATATGTACAGTAAGTGCGTATGCATCGGCACTTACTTGGCGCACAAATTTACCTGGTTTAGTGCCCTTAAACGTTAATACTGCTTCAAGCTCGGTATTTTTTACAAACGCTTTTGAGCGATTCATATACACAGCGCTGCGTGCTTCATCAAGGCTAAAGCTGCCTTGCTTGCGCGCTGCAAGCGTACGGCTTACCCCGTGTACATCGCTTAATAAATAAGGTGTGTAATCAATCAGGAGCGTTTTTTCGCTTTGCGCTACCACTTTAAAGCCCGCTAAAATACTGGATGCAAAGGCCTCTTTAATACTTTGCTGCTCAGCTTTGTTAGTGGTATTAGCGCGATAATATGTATTTAGCGCACGCAACATTACTTTATCGCCAAAACGCTCAAACTGAACTAAATGCGTGTTACCAAGTTGGCCTCTATCTAAGCCTATATCGTTAGAGCCAACTCCATAGGGTAAGCTTTGCTGAAGCAAAAATTGCTGCTCTAATTTATCTACTTTTAAAAACACTTTGCCGTTTTGAGTATCGTAATAAAACGAAAAGTACCCAGGAAAGTGATTCATTTGCGCAGTAAATTCATCTATAGGCTTAATTGCTGCGTGCGCTTGGGTTATCATAGAGCACAGCACAGTAAAGAATATGTAACTTATTAGTGGTATTTTTTTCATAATCTTATCTTTGTTATTGGCGTTTTAAGTACGATTAGGTGGCACCATTATTACAGTGCTATTTAAACAATACAGGTATTTAAGACGAAATTCAGCGCACTAAGTTAATCTCTCTCACATTTAGATTAGCTAGTACACGTTATCAGGAAAATAGAATGCGTAGACTCCCACCAGTATTACTAGAAGACGGTTGTCCTAGAGAACTTTTATCGTTAATTAGAACCATTTTAGCAGCATGTAAAGAAATTTCGTTTCGTGTTGGCCAAGGTGCGCTTTCTGGCGTATTAGGCTCAACGCTTGATGAAAACATTCAAGGTGAAACCCAAAAAAAGCTCGATGTATTATCTAATCAGCTTTTAAAAGATATTTTACTGGAGTCTGGGTCAGTTAAAGCCATCGCCTCAGAAGAAGAAGATTACACTGTAGCTGGCAACCAAGACGCTAAATACATTGTGGCGTTTGACCCGCTTGATGGCTCATCAAATACCGATATTAACTCGCTAGTGGGTACTATATTTTCAATTATGGAAGCCCCTGAAGGCTCAGATGCCGCCGATCAAAGTATATTTATGCAGCCAGGCCACAAACAAGTTGCTGCAGGTTACGTGCTTTACGGCCCATCGACTATGCTTGCACTTACTACAGGTAAAGGCACACGCATGTTTACGCTAGATAAAACCCAAGGTAGCTTTTTACTAACACAAGACTTTGCCACTATCCCTGCTGATACAAACGAATTTGCTATTAATGCGTCAAACCAGCGTCATTGGCAGGGCGCAATGCAAAACTATATTAATGACTTACTCGCTGGCGATACCGGCCCACGTGCTAAAAACTTTAACATGCGCTGGATTGCCGCTATGGTTGGCGATGTGCACCGTGTACTTAGCCGTGGTGGTTTATTTACCTACCCAACCGACACCAAAGATGCAAATAAACCTAATAAGCTACGTTTACTGTACGAAGCCAACCCCATGGCTATGCTAGTTGAGCAAGCAGGTGGTATCGCCTCTACGGGTACTGAGCGTATTATGGATATTCAACCCGATGCAATCCACCAGCGTGTGGCGGTAATATTAGGCTCTAAAAACGAAGTAGAAACGTGCTTGGGATACCATAAGTAAACAAGTTGCTATTGCCGACACAGTAAGCTGTAAAAATAATGACCTTGTGGGTTTTACCAGCAAGGTTTTTTTATGCCTAAATTATATCTGTTGATTTAATAAAATATTTTAGGGGCTGTTTAATATTGATAAGTGCTAAAAACAAAAAACCCAGCATAAGCTGGGTTTTTACAATTCTGAAAGAAAACTAAATTACTTGATTTTAGCTTCTTTGAAAATCACATGTTTACGAGCCTTAGGATCGAACTTTTTGATTTCCATCTTTTCAGGCATGTTACGCTTGTTTTTGTCGGTAGTGTAGAAAAAACCAGTACCAGCAGTTGAAACTAAACGGATTTTATCGCGCATGATTCAGTTCCTTAAACTTTTTCGCCGCGAGCACGGATATCTGTAAGTACCGCGTCGATGCCTTTTTTATCGATAATACGCATACCTTTAGTAGTAGTGCGTAGTGTTACAAAACGTTTTTCACTTTCAACCCAAAAACGGTGTGTTTGTAGGTTAGGTAGGAAACGACGTCTAGTCGCGTTTCTCGCGTGTGAACGGTGATTACCAACCGTTGGACGCTTACCTGTAACTTGACATACTTTAGACATGTCTATATATCTCCAATAACTTCGCTCGAGCTTAATTTAACCTAAGGCCATGTATTTGTGCCCTAGATAAATCGAAGGGCGCTCTTTATACAGCTTTTACAGGCAAAGATCAAATACTGATCTATCCAACCAGCTCATATGTAAATTTGATAGCGGCTAATTATAAAGATCGAATGCCCTTAGGGAAAGTAAAAACTGCATTTAAATTAAACTAATTTGCTAAAACCGTCCAAACCGCTCATTTTTAACACACTTATTCATCAAGCAACCTTAAATCAAGCCTCGCTGTGCAAAAGAAACACACGTTTCTCCTCCTACAATGATGTGATCAAGCACATTTATGTCTACTAATTGCAGTGCTTGTTGTAATTTATTAGTGATAAGTTTATCTGCTTGGCTTGGTTCAGCAATCCCGCTTGGGTGATTGTGTGCCAAAATAATGGCCGCAGCATTATTTTTTAAGGCCGCTTTTAGGACTTCTCTGGGGTAAACGCTGGCTGAGTTTATCGTGCCATAAAACAAAATTTCGTCTTTTACTAAACGGTTTTGGCTATCGAGATAAAGCACCATAAACACTTCTTGCTGTAGCCCACGCATTTGCAGCGTTAAATATTCATACACCGCATTTGGCGAATTAAACACCGCATCGCGCTGGCAACGCTCCTGCATGTAACGCTGACTCAGTTCAAGCACCGCTTGCAATTGCACATATTTTGCCATTCCTAACCCTTTTTGTGCGCAAAACTCATCTTGGCTGGCGTTAAATAAATTATGCAATGTTTTGTTTTCGTTAAGCAGGTGCTGTGCAAGCTCAATCACATTCATACCGGGTAAGCCCGTACGCAAAAATATCGCTAATAACTCAGCATCGGTCAATGCTTTAGGGCCTTTTGCAATGAGTTTTTCGCGTGGGCGAAGTGAGTTAGGTAACGATGTTAATTGCATTATTCATCCTTGATGATTAAAAAACAGTCTTATAACTGTAATGCAATTTTTAAAATTAGCCTGATTATTTAATCCTAAAAACTTAGCTCAAAGCACAAAGATTTGTTATTTTAGCCTGCATATACACTCAAGCAAAAAACACTCATGACTAACTTAACAAACAAAAAAATCGTACTTGGCATCACCGGCGGCATCGCAGCCTATAAATGTGCCGAGCTCGTTAGGCGCTTAAAAGAGGCAGGTTGCGAAGTAAAAGTAGTTATGAGCGAGTCAGCTAAACATTTTATAACCCCATTAACCATGCAAGCGGTGAGTGGTGAAATGGTGTCTGATTCATTACTTGACCCCTCAGCAGAGGCTGCAATGGGCCACATAGAATTTGCCAAATGGGCTGATTTAATTTTGGTCGCGCCTGCAACGAGTAATACCATTGCCAAAATGGCCGCAGGTATAGCCGATGATTTACTTACCACACTATTACTGGCAACCCCTGCTAAAGTGGCAATAGCCCCAGCAATGAACCAGCAAATGTATGCACACCCTGCAACACAAGCAAATTTAACCACTTTAAAAGCACGTGACGTACTTATTTGGGGCCCAGGCAAAGGTGAGCAAGCCTGTGGCGATGTAGGTGCTGGGCGCATGCTAGAGCCCCATGAGCTTGTGGCTTTGTGCACTGCCACAGAGCAGCCGCAATTATTAGCAGGTAAAACCATTACAATTACGGCAGGGCCAACCCGCGAGCCGCTTGACCCTGTACGTTTTATCTCTAATCACAGCTCAGGAAAAATGGGCTTTGCCCTGGCTGAGGCCGCTTTAAAGCTTGGCGCTCATGTCAATTTAATTTCAGGGCCTGTCACTATCAAAGCCCCTGTTGGCGTTAATTTAATAAACATTGAAAGCGCTGAGCAGCTATTAAATGAGTCATTAACCTATGCCCCACTCTCTGATGCTTTTATTGGCTGTGCAGCCGTAGCCGATTATAGAGCGGCTAATGTAGCAACTCAAAAAATGAAAAAACAAGGCGATGAGCTTACCCTCACCCTTGTTAAAAACCCCGATGTTATAGCCGCCGTGGCAAACTTAACGCAAAACCGCCCTTACACTGTGGGTTTTGCTGCTGAAACGCAAAATGTAGAGAGCTATGCAAAGGGTAAACTTAAAAATAAAAATCTCGATATGATCTGCGCTAACGATGTATCGCAAAGTGGTTTAGGGTTTAATTCCGATCACAATGCTTTAACACTTTACTGGCAAAATGAGCAGTTAGCACTTGCGGTAAATAGTAAAACACGCATTGCTCTTGAGGTAATTAAACAACTTGCTAAGCAACTATAAAGTGCTGGAAACAAACTGAATAAAACATTAACATAAGCCACTCATTTGAACAAAAAATGATTAGCAGCTAAAAATAACAAATAAAAAAGGAAGGTTCATGCCTGCGACAAAAAGAAGTAATCGCAAAGAGCAAATACTGCAAGCCCTCGCGCAAATGTTAGAAACCAGCCCAGGACAACGGATTACAACTGCAAAGCTTGCTGCTGAAGTGGGCGTGTCTGAAGCTGCGCTTTACCGTCACTTTCCAAGTAAAGCACGTATGTTTGAAGGCCTAATAGAGTTTATCGAAGACACGCTTTTATCGCGCATTAACCTTATTTTAGAAAACGAAAAAGAAAGCCAAACACGCGTTTATAATATTTTGCTGTTGCTACTAACGTTTGCAGAAAAAAACCCAGGTATTACACGCATACTTACCGGCGACGCCCTACAAGGCGAGCAAGAGCGTTTACGCGAACGTGTACAAGGGCTATTCGAAAAGCTAGAAACGCAATTTAAACAAGTACTGCGCGAGCGAAAACTTCGTGAAGGTAAAACCTTTCAAAGTGACGAACTAACCCTTGCTAACTTTTTACTAGCCTATGTTGAAGGTAAAATGAACCAGTTTGTGCGCAGCGACTTTAAAGTAAAACCAAGTTCGCAATTTGAAAAACAATGGCCAGAACTACAAAAAATTTGGTTATAACCTTACTTTATTATTTTACCGTTAGCGCTAGTTTTTCGCGCTAACGTTAACCCTTTCGTCCCTTTTCTTATACCGCTTATCTGATCCGCTCGAAATATAAACCAAACTCGCTACAATACTTATTACATTAAAAGTACTGTGAAAAACGAGAATCAATAATGAAAACAACGCTCACCCT
Organism: Pseudoalteromonas sp. UBA6610; assembly: GCF_002433295.1. Taxonomy (NCBI): domain Bacteria; kingdom Pseudomonadati; phylum Pseudomonadota; class Gammaproteobacteria; order Alteromonadales; family Pseudoalteromonadaceae; genus Pseudoalteromonas; species Pseudoalteromonas sp. UBA6610. The sequence goes on from NZ_DJHW01000097.1 coordinate 26,465, forward strand.
TTTAAGCTCAGCACTGCTTGCAAGCTTAGCGAGCCCGGCTGCTTGGGCTCAAAAGCCGTTAGAATTTAAAGACGTATTCGATTTTAAGTACGCAAAAAACACCCAACTTTCAGATGATGGTAAAATCCTCAGCTTTAGCGCTAAACCCTACCGTGGCAATGCAAGTGGGCAAGTTTATGACTTAACAACAAACACCCTTATTAGCACCGTGGAGCGCGGCACCAAGCCCGTTATTAACAAAGCGGCTAATTGGGTGGCATTTACACAAGTACCCACCCTGCTTGAGCAAGAGACCAGCGAGAAAAAGTCATCACTTAAAAACAACCTCATTTTAGTCAATACCCAAACCGGCGAAAAACAGCAATTTGCCGACGTAAAAGACTATGTTTTAGGTAACAATGGCCAGTGGCTTGCTTATCGAGTTGATAAAAAAGCAGAAAAAGACACACCCACTGAAGATAACAGCGAAGAAAAAAGCGCTATCACACCAGATAAAAAAGATAAAAGCTTTGAGCTAGTAATAATAAACTTAAAAAACAGCACCACCCACAGCTTAAATAATGTATTTAGTTATGCGCTAAGCCCAAGTGGCGCACAGCTACTTGCCAGCCAAAGCTTTAGTGATGGCAACAACAATCAGCTTGTACTGCTTGAACTTAATAATAACTTTGCGCAAAGCGTATTAATTGATGAGCCAGGCGTGGTTGCACAATCAATTAGTTGGCACCCTGATAAAGAAATAGCCGCATTTAACCTCGGTAACTACGTAAACGATGATGAGCGTCGCAGGCAATACTCTCTAAAGCTTTGGCAAAATAACACCCTTAGCACCATCGACTCCCCTAATAAAGAGTGGGTAATAGGTAAAACAGCATCGATTAGCTGGTCTGAAAATGGCGAGCGCTTATATTTTGAAAACCACCCAAAGCTGGCCGCTAAAATAAAAGCAAAAGAGTACACCGACGAAGCATCACTGTATGACTTTGACACGATTCGTGAACATAAAGCGCTAAACGTGTGGCACAACAACGATGCCCAAATAAAACCACGAGAAGAGCAACAGTGGAACAAGGTTAATAAAAATCGCCATTACAGCGCTGTTTTTCATTTAAAAAGCCAAAAAGCAGTACAACTAAGCAATGAAAAAGTCAGCGATTTAGCGCTTAACACTAATCGTAGCCAAAGTGTATTAGGCTATTCTAACCAAGCCCACCTAGAAAAAATTATGTACGGTGGCTTTTTTGCCGACTACTACAGCATAAACATCAATACCGGTGAGCAAACTCCCATTATTAAAAACTCACCGTTTACACCAAGCCTTGCGCCTAATGGGCGCTACGCTGCATACTTTGCACAAAGCCAAGTACAACTTAAAGATTTAAAAACCAACAAAGTTACCGCCCTTAGCAAAGCTATTAATGCCACGTTTGCCGATGACAAACACGACTATCCATCACCGCAACCTGGCTATGGGTTTGCCGGTTGGTTAAATAACAGCAGCCAAGTATTGGTTTATAGCAAATACGATATTTGGGCGTTTGATGTCAACACTCAACGCGCTGAGCGTTTAACTAATGGTAAACCAAGCAATACGCAATATCGCGTTATTAAGCTTGATAAAAACCACGTAGGCTTTGCCCAAAACGATACATTACTTGTATCAGCCGTTAACTTACAATCAAAGCAACGTGAAGTAGCCAAGCTTGATTTAGCCTCACAAACGGTTACTAACGTATTGAGTGGCAAAAAACGTATTGATGTAGTTAAAAAGGCAAAACATGCCGATAAATACCTATTTACCGAGCAAACCTATCATCAGTTTCCTGATTACTACCAAAGCGACTTTAACTTTACAGCACCTAAAAAAGTTACCAACTTAAACCCACAAATGGCGGATTTTTCCTGGGGCGAAAAGCCAGAGCTAATTAGCTACAAAGGCTTTGATGGCGAAGACCTACAAGGGGTATTAATTAAACCAGCAGGCTACAAAAAAGGCGATAAAGTGCCCGTTGTTGTGTATTTTTACCGCTATATGAGCCAGCGCATGTATGATTTTCCTAAAATGGAGCTAAATCATCGTCCTAACTTCCCTATGTTTACCTCAAATGGTTATGCAATCTTTTTACCTGATATTCGCTTTGAAATAGGCCACCCAGGTAAATCGTCAACGCAAACCATGATCAACGCCACGCAAAAGCTTATAGACCTAGGCATTGCCGACCCTGATAAAATAGGCCTACAAGGGCATTCATGGGCAGGTTATCAAAGTGCGTTTATGATCACTCAAACAGATATGTTTAAAGCGGTTGTATCGGGCGCGCCGGTATCAAACATGACTAGCGCCTACAGCGGCATACGTTTAAAGTCGGGCCTTGCGCGTCAATTTCAGTACGAAACAGGACAAAGCCGCATAGGTAAAAATTTATTTGAAGCACCCGAGCTATACATCGAAAACTCACCAGTGTTTTTTGCCGATAAAGTAAATACCCCTATTTTAATTATGTTTGGAGACAAAGACGACGCAGTGCCTTGGCACGAAGGCGTGCAATATTACTTAGCCCTGCGCCGTGCGGGTAAAGACGCCACCTTTTTACAATACGAAGGTGAACCACATCATTTGAAAAAGTTTCCTAATCAGGTCGATTTTTCAGTGCGTATGATGCAGTACTTTGACCATTACTTAAAAGGCAAGCCAGCAGCTAAGTGGATGGCAGAAGGTGAACCGTTCGTTGAAGAGTAAAACCCATTCGCAATAACACTTAGTTAAGGAGTAGGTTTAAATACTAAAAAAGCCGATATTGTATAAATCAATATCGGCTTTTTGTTTTAAAGTTTCTATTATTAAGCTACAAACACAGCTCTCTAAATGGCAAAGTGGCTGCACCAATGGAGACCGGAAAGTTATTAATGTTTGAGACCACCAGCTTAGGCATTGGGCGTTTAGCACCGCGTCTAAATTGTGCGTAAACCTCAGTACGCGCTATTACTTTTTCGGCCAGCTCTTTAGGTATATGGCCGCCAATAATAATGGCTTCTGCATCTAATAGCGCCGAGCAACAAGTTGCTACTAAATCAAACGAGTCTTGAACTTTAAATAGCCACTCTTCAACGCCTGGCCATTCTGGGTCAAAGTTATCGTGCAGATCGTAAATTGAATCAACCGCTACACCATTTTTTTTCAAAATACGCTTCAGTAACTCTAAATTGGGATGAGCGTATAACTTTGGCGGTAACATATCGCCAAGCTCGCCAGCATTACCGTAAGTACCGCGCAGTACATCGCCGTTATTTACGATTCCGCCCCCAAATGCCGCCGAGACAAACATATAAACAAAGTTTTTATACTCGCGGCCTATACCTGCAACCCCTTCGCCAGCGGCGGCGCCTGTGGCGTCATTCACCACCCACGTAGGGAGTTGAAAATGCTTAGAGACAATATCGATAATATCAACCTGCGACCACTCCTCTAGCATATGGTGGGTATTCATTTTCCCGTCCATAGAGCTAAAAAAGCCCGATATACCCACGCCCATTCCCAGTACTTTTTCGCTCGCAATGTTATGCTCTGCGCTTATATCGTCCACCAGCTTTTGCGCACTTTTAAGCACGTTATTAATACTCATGTCTGACATAAGCTGCATATGGGTGTAAATAACTTTGCCGGTAAAATCCATAACCGCTATAGAAATAGCATCAAGCAAAATAGCTAAACCAAAGGTAAAGCCGTACTCGGGGTTAAGCGCAATACCAAACCCAGGCTTACCCTTTTTATTAGGTATTAGCGTATCGGTTTGCATTATTACGCCATGCTGAGTTAACGATTTAAGTAAACGCGAGACAGTTTGCTGCGGAATTCGGGTGGCGCTCACAATATGGCTTTGTGTTACGCACTGCTCCCAAAACACCACCTTAATAATATCACGTTCAATGTCTTGAAAAAGTTTATCGCCTTTTCCAAGCTCAAATCCTGAGCGTAATAAGTTACTGTTATTTAGCGAAAACATAGCTATTAACCCTAATAAAATTGGAGCACAAGGTTACGTTAAACCACTTTAAAGAACAAGTAGGCGAGCCCGCCTACTCAATCACTATCACTCTAAAATCGTTAACGTTAGTATTGGTTGGCCCAGTAATAATTAAATCATCAATGGCTTTAAAAAACTGATGGCTATTATGGCCTTCTAACTGAGCGTGTAAGTTTTCGCCAGCATCAAGTGCGCGCGCAATCGTGCTGCTATTTATATACGCACCGGCAACATCTTTACTGCCATCTACACCATCGGTATCACACGCTATGGCATAAATACCAGCCTCGGCGTTAAGCGCCTCTGCCAATGCCATTAAGTACTCTTGATTAGGGCCACCATCGCCATAAACATCGGCTACCGTTACTGTAAGCTCACCGCCAGAGAACAACATAACGCGCTTACCTTGCGCTTTTTGCTCAAGGGCTATTTTAGCATGTGCGCGGGCAACCTCTTTTGCCTCACCTTGAATGTCGTACCCAAGTACTTGCGTATCCCAGCCTTGGTGCTGCGCTACATCAATAGCACTGTCAATCGCGTGCTGGGCATTAGCCACAATAAAGTGTTTGCCTTGGGTATCAGCCGCGCGTGGTTGCTCAGGCTTTAATAAATACGCTTCAATTTCGTTAATAACCGGCCAGTTGTACTTTTGTAAAATAGCCAGCGCATCAGCTTTAGTGCTGTTATCGCTAATTGTGGGGCCTGATGCAATATCACTTGGCTTATCCCCTACTACATCCGAAATAATCAGCGTGACATAATCCGACTTAGCCGCTTGTGCTAACTTACCGCCTTTAACAAGCGAGAGCTGTTTGCGCACAATGTTAATTTCATCAACGCTTGCACCGCTTTTAAGTAAAAACTGATTAAGCGCCTGCTTTTGCTCAAACGGTACATCATCTACCGGCAAACACATAAGCGACGAGCCGCCGCCTGATATAATAAACAAAATAGGAATATCGGCCGGGTTATTTTTTACAAGCGCCAATAACTCTTTACCTGCTGCTAAGCTGTTATCATCTGGCGTTGGGTGATTAGCACTAAGCACTTTAATGCGCCCAGTGTCGCCGGCACTTTCGTAACCATAACGTGTCACTACCGCACCAAAGCATTTATCACCATAAAAACGGTTAACCTCTGCGGCCATTTCGGCGGCGGCCTTACCGGCGCCCACCACACATAAACCATTACTGGCATCTATATTTTCCAAGTACTTACTCATACACGCACTGGGTTTACAGGCATTTACCGCCGTGGTAAATAAATCGATTAAAAATGACTTTTTAGAATCCATGGGTTAACGCTCACGAAAAAATTGATGGAATAGCAAGGCAAATTAATACCATCACAACAAACATGCTAAGCAGCATAACGATATCTTTACCGGTTAAAATTGAGTTTGAGATAGTCTCAGCGTTTTGCGCTTTAGCAACCTCGTTTACTTCGCGTGGAATCGCAATGCTTGTCGTAAGGGTAATCACCGCAGTGGCCACAAAGCCAATAAAGTTCCACCAAAACCAAAATACGTCTGGCGCAAATACCGACACCAACAAGTTAATTAACACACCACTAATTAGGCCTATATTTGCATGCAGCGCAGCACTGCGCTTACTAACTACGGCAATTAAAAATACCGCCAGTATTGGGCCATAAAATAACGAGCCTACTTTGTTAATGGCTTCAATAATAGTTGGCGCTATATCACCGGCATAAAGCGATAAAATTAACGTAATTGCACCCCAAATAAGCCCTAAGTATTTAGCCAATTTTAAGTAGGTTGGTTGGTCTAGCTCTTTATTTGAAATACGGCTGTAGTCTTCAATACTTACCGCCGAAAGCGAGTTAATAGCAGAGCTAAGTGATGACATAGCCGCAGATAAAATAGCCACCACTAATAAACCAATTAAGCCATGTGGTAAATAATCTAAAATAAAGATTGGCATCATCCAATCTGGGTTATCGGCTGGAATTTTGGCTAAAAACTCAGGATTGCTCATAGCCAGTGTGCCTACAATTAAGCCCGACACACAATATAAAATAGTAATAGGAAAACGTACTACGCCGTTGGCTAAAATCATGTAGCGTAAGTTTTTAGGATCTTTTGCACTAAGTGCACGTTGCGCTTGTGTTTGGTCACACCCATAGTAAGAGGCGTAAAGCACCACACCACCAAAAATCATAGGTAAAAAGCCAAAACCATCGCCACTAAATCCAAACGAATCAAATTTTATGGCTTCTAATCGGCTCGAATCAACATTAGCAATAAAGGTATCAACCCCACCTAAGTGATAAAGTCCAAAGCCAATACAAGCAATAGTACCTAGTACAATAATGATCATTTGAATTGCATCACCATACACTACGGCTTTCATACCGCCTTGCAGTGAATATAGCACCGTGATCACGCCGGTAAGCACAATGGCCTGCCATGCTTCTATGCCCATGGTGCCTTGGAGAATAAGCGATACCGCATAAATCATAATACCGGTGGCAAATGCGCGGCTAAACTGAAACACCACACTAATAAGCACACGGGTAGAACGACCAAAGCGCATTTCTAAGTAATCATAAATACTTACAATGCCGCTTTTATAAAGCTTAGGTAAAATAGTCGCTAAAATTAAAATCATCGCCAGCGGCACACCTAACTCATACGAGAGCCATTGCATACCACCGCCTTCACGCAAACCAACAAATGCAGGAGCCGAAATAAAGCTAATAGCCGAAAGCTGAGTGGCCATTACCGACAAAGCTAAAGGTTTCCACCCTAAGCTTTTGCCTCCTAAAAAGTAATCACTTTTATTGGTTTGTTCGCGTAGCATAAACCCCATTACCAATAAGGCACCAAGGTAAAGAGCAACTATTGAAAAATCTAATATATTCATAATTATTTCGCGTATTCACATTAAGAAAACACAGCGCCTTCTCAAAAATAAAAAACTAAACAGCTACATGCTTACTTCTAAAACAGTCCCTAAAAACAAGCCTATCGCTAACTTAGCTGAAAAATGCATCACAATGCAAAAAGCCTATTAACCCCAAAACAGGTTAATAGGCGTAAAGCATTTATTTAAAAGTCGTATTTGACTCTAAATGTAACGCGTCGTGGGAGAATTGGACGGCCTACAAAGTAAGGATTGTCTGACGTTTGGCTATTACCTAAACGCGGCGAGCCTTCGGTAACACCATCAGAGTCAAACAAATTAAATACCCCTACGCTTAAACGTACGGTTTGCTCTGGGGCGATTTGCCAGTTATAACCCGCATCAAATCTAAACAAGTGGAATGAATCAAGCTCTACAGAGTTTGCATCGTTAGCAAAGTTTTTACCTGTAAAGTTATGATACAAAGCAGCATCCCAATTATCTGCGGTGTAGCTTATAGAAGAGTTAAATAATACTTTTGGTTTACGACGTAACTCGTTACCAATAATAGAAGGGTCTGAGTCAAACTCAGTAAATTCGTGGTCAGTGTAGGTCATGTTGGCATCAATCGCCCACTCGTCGGTAATATCGTAGCGACCCGTAAGCTCCACACCCGTTGCTTTGGTTGATTGCATAACAGGCAGCTCTAATACCCCACCGTTGCCATCGTTAACAAAGTCTACGCTGCGTCTGTCTTTTAAGTCGGTTCTAAATAACGCGATACTACCGCTAAAGTCGTTATCAAAAAACTTAATACCAAGCTCGCCTTGTTCAACAATTTCGGCTTCGTAGCTGGCAGGCTCACCTAAATCATTAAACTGAATCCCTCTAATTTCTGGGAAGAAAAACCCGCGAGATGCATTCGCGTATACGTTTAAGTTATCGGTTAAGCGGTATAACGCTGCACCCGATACGGCAAATTCAGAGGTGTCTACTTCGCCGTAAGTCATTACACCACTGCCTGTGGTGTTTACCTGTAAATTAGGCGCAAGTGATGGATCATCAGAAATTTGTACAACTTGGCTGCCTTCACGGCTAATTTTGCCGTCAATTTCTTCATAACGAACACCAAAGTCGATAATCCAATCATCGCTTTCCATTTGGTCCGCTACATAAAGCGCACGGCGGGTAGCGCTAATTGTTTGGTTGGTGTAAGAAATACCTGGGCCACTAATACCATTTTGTGTGTACTGAACAACATCACCATCGGCATTGGTGTACGTTAAATCAACCAGTTCTGGGTTATTGTTAAATTCCCCCAAGTAGGTCGTAATAACGTTATCGTCATCGGCTTCACTGTGAGAGAAAAACGTACCTACGGTAATATCGTGGCTAAAATCGCCAACAAAAATACTTTTAACAATATTAAATTCGGCAGAGAAATCCTCTGCTGGGCGGTCTCTATCTAAAATACGGTTAGCAAATAATAAGTCATCGCTTGCCAGTGCCTGCCCCGATGCAGTGTAAGTAAACGCTGCATCGCTTACATCACCTAAGCCACGGTTAGCTAAAAACTCTTCTTGGCTCTCAGGTACATTAATAATACCGTCGCCATCTAAAAATAGATTAAATTCGTGTTGGTACTTTGCGTATTTACTGCGCATGTTAATAGCAAAATCGTTAGCGAGCTCTTTTTCAAACACCACTGAAATAGAGCCACCTTTAGTTACCACACCATCACTAATTGGCGATTCATAACGACCATTGGCAGTATCGTAAGAGAGGTTAGACACATTAGCAGTTTGTAATGACTCCACTTCGCGTCCATCTTTACCAGTTAAGCGTTCGCGGCTGTCGCCATCAAGCGGAATAGGCAGGTAAAACTGTGCTTGGTCATCAATGTATTGGCCATACACAGTAAATGAGCCAGAGCCGTCATCAAATTCTTTACGAATATTACCGCGCAGCTGAGTGCCTTTAGTCTCAAGCCCTGTATCTAACGGGCCTTCATCGTAACGGTAAAAGCCTGACAGCGCATAATAAAGGCCATCTTCGTTTAGCGGCCCGCTTGTAGCAAAATCTAAACGGGTACGGCCCTGATCAGAAAGCTCCATTTGCACAGTACTTTGCGGATCATCGCTGCCCGTTTTAGAAATATAGTTAATAATACCCGCTACAGAGCCTTGGCCAAATAAGTTAGACACACCGCCACGCACAAACTCTACACGCTCAATACCTAAGTCGTTTCGGTAGTACACATCAAACGCCGATGAGTTTAAGCCAAAAACACTCAAACTAGGTGAACCGTCGTACGACAGTGGCGTAAACTGAAACTGACCCGATGAAGGTAAGCCTCTTACTTGTAGGTTTGTTCCAACCTCACCACCGCCCCCTTCTACTTTAATACCAGGGATATAACGTAATACATCTGCTTGGCTACTTGATGAAAGCTTTATTAACTCATCTTCGCTAATAGAGGTTACTGACTGTGGGGTATCTGAAATAACGCGTCCTTTGCTGGTACCAGAGACGATAATACGTTCAACGTTATTTTCTTTTTTTGCTGTATCTGGCGCAGTCTCTTCTGCGGCAAACGCGCCTTGTGTGAGGCATAAAGATACAATAGAGGCGATCGTAGTTTTATTCACGGGTATTCTCCAATTGTGCTAGTTGTCTGTGTGTAATTACTCAGAGTGTGGCTAAGTAAGTGCGAAATAATCAAGTATACATGTTAGTTTTTTGTTACTTCGAACAGGATTTAAGCACAGAAAAAAAACATTTACAACCCATAATGAGTGCTTTAATATTATCCAAATCGAAAATAACACACAAAGAGCACCCAATATGACTACTACAATCAACGGTAAACTTGATGCAGCCACAGCGGCATCGCTTACAGAACTTGCTACTAAAACACTTATAGCAAACGATTTAGGTGGCTATACCGTCCCTACGCATGGCCTTTACCCGTTTCAGTGGAACTGGGATTCAGCGATTACAGCCCTAGGGTGGATGAAGTCTGACGAGAGCCGTGCGTGGCAAGAAATTGATGTGTTATTTTCAGGCCAGTGGGATGATGGCATGGTGCCACATATCTTATTTCATAAGGATTCAACTACCTACTTCCCTGGTCCAGATGTGTGGGGCTCTGATAAAAAAATTAAAAGTACGTCTATTTCGCAGCCACCCGTTGTGGCAACAGTAATGAAAGAAATGCTTGCCAGCGCACAAGATAAAGCCCTTGCAAAGCAAAAAGTTAAAGCATTATTTTCTCAAGTTGTTGATTACCATTTATGGTGGTACAACGACCGCGATCCTGAAAACACAGGCTTAGTGGTCACTTATCATCCGTGGGAATCGGGTATGGATAACAGCCCATCGTGGGATGATGCCCTTGAAGCTGTACCTGGTGTTGATTGGGAATACACCCGCCGCGACACCAGCCATGTTGATTCGTCGCAGCGCCCGCATAAAAGCGAGTACGACCGTTTCTTATACCTAGTAGACTTTTTTAAACGTAACAATTTTGATAGCAAAGTAATTTACGAAACCTGCCCGTACAAAATGAACGACCTAGGTATTATTGCTATTTTGCACCGTGCGACAAAAGATTTACTCAAAATGGGTGAACAACTCGGTTTAAACGATGCACGTACCGATTATTTAGCACAGCGTCTAGAACTTACTCAAACAGCAATTAACACGTTATGGTGTGAGCAAAGCGAATACTTTTACTGTAAAAACGTGTTAACCAACAGCCTAGCTAAAGTTAAAACATCGGCGGCACTACTAACCGTTTATGCTGGTTTAACAACTGACGAGCAAACGCGTATTATTAATACCGCGACAGAAGATTTTATTGAGTCGAGTCAATTTAGTGTGGCATCTACCCACCCTAAAGAAGAAAAATACGAGCCACAGCGTTACTGGCGCGGCCCTATTTGGTTACACATTAACTGGATGATAGCCATCGGCCTTAAAGAAGCAGGGTTTGTAACCACGGCTGATAAAATTCAGGACGACACGCGCGATTTAGTGCTTAAATCGGGTTACTACGAATATTTTAACCCAGAAACAGGCGCTGGCTGTGGTGGTAAAGATTTCTCATGGACAGCCGCTATTGCGCTGCATTGGCTACTTGATTAATAACTAAGGCAGCATTATGAAACACACAATATGTTTTGGTGAAGTATTGGTTGATTTACTCTCTGATAAATTAAGCCAAAACAACAGCGAGCACGAAGCGTTTACTAAGTTTGCAGGCGGTGCGCCTGCAAACGTAAGCGTAGCTATTGCAAAGCTAGGTGGTAACGCCTACTTTGCTGGCATGCTAAGCACCGACAGCTTTGGTGATTTTTTACATAACGCCTTAAAAGAGCAAGGCGTAAAAACCGACTTTATGCGCTTTACCGACCAAGCGAAAACCGCCCTTGCGTTTGTATCACTTGATAAGGACGGCGACCGTACGTTTGAGTTTTACCGTGATAACACCGCCGATCTGCACTTTACTAATAGTGACTTTAGCAGTGAATGGTTTGAGCAATGCGATATCTTTCATATTTGCTCAAATACCTTAACCGACGAGCGCATACGTAAAACCACCGCGTATGGGGTTGAATTTGCCAAGCAAAATAACTCAATTGTCAGTTTTGATATTAACTTACGCCTCAACTTATGGCCTAGTAATGCTAACCCGCGTGAACACATTTTACCCCTGTTAAAACACTGCTCTATTATTAAAGCCTCTAAAGAAGAGCTTGAATACTTAGCGGGTGAGCAAACGGGTGAAGAATTTATAGCCGACACTCTCAATAATGGCTGTGAGTTATTTGTGGTTACCGATGCAGGCAACCCGATGCATTGGTATACCAAAAATGCCAAGCAAACGCTTCACCCTAAAAAGGTTACTATGGTTGATGCTACCGCCGCAGGAGATGCGTTTGTAGGTGGATTGCTGTATCAACTAGGCTTACAAAACCTCACACCTAGCTCTTTTAGTAAGCTTTGCAATAACCCCGAAACACTAACAACTATTTTTGAATTTGCTTCGTTATGTGGTGCTCATGCAGCATCTTACAAAGGGGCATTTACGTCTCTTCCTAACGAAAAATCGCTTAACGATTTTAGGAGCGCACTATGAGCCTCACACCTGATAACTTTAAAAGCCGCGAATTTTTAACACAACATATTGCCGATACGCTGGCGTTTTACGAGCCAAACATAGACGACGAACACGGCGGTTTTTACCAAAACTTTTCGGATAATGGTGAGGTATTTGATAAGCAAACTCGCCACCTAGTAAGCTCTACTCGGTTTGTATTTAACTATGCACGTGCGTACCAAACCTTTAATGACGAAAAGTACCTAAACCGTGTTAAATCGGGTATTGAGTTTATTCGTAAGCACCACTTTGTTGAGCAAACAGGCGGTTACAATTGGTTATTAAGTGTTGAGCAAGGTAACGCCACTGTACTTGATGATACCAACCACTGCTATGGCTTTGCGTTCGTGATTTTAGCCTACAGTTGGGCATACCGTGTAGGTGTTACAGAGGCACGCGAATACCTAAACGATACATTTCAAACAATGGAAACGCATTTTTGGGATGCAAAAGCGGGTTTATATAAAGATCAGCACAACAATGACTTTACTAAGTGCGATCCGTATCGCGGGCAAAACGCCAATATGCATACGTGCGAAGCACTTATTGCCGCTTATGAAGCCACTCAAGATGAGCTATTTTTAAATCGCGCGCTCACACTGGCTGATAACATGGTTAATCGCCAAGCTAATTTAATGGGTGGGCTTATTTGGGAGCACTACGATATAAATTGGCAGATTGATTTAGAGTACAACAAAGACGACCCTAAAAATTTGTTTCGCCCGTGGGGTTTTCAGCCAGGTCACCAAACTGAGTGGTCAAAACTATTAATGTTTTTAAATAAGCATAAGCCACAAACTTGGCTTGTAGAGCGCGCTCAAGCGCTATTTGATAATTCAATAGACGTTGCGTGGGATAAACAACACGGCGGTATTTGTTACGGATTTGCGCCAGATAAAAGCATATGCGATGACGACAAGTACTTTTGGGTGCAAGCCGAAACACTGTGCTGTGCAGCCTACCTTTATGAAACCACCGGGGATGAAAAATACCAGCAGTGGTATGACAAAATTTGGCAGTACTCGTGGCAGCACTTAGTTGATCATCAATACGGTGCGTGGTTTAGAATTTTAACCGTAGATAACAAAAAAATAGATACCATGAAAAGCCCAATTGGTAAAACGGATTACCATACTATGGGTGCCTGCTTTGACGTGTTGGCGTTATTAAAATAACCCAATAAGGTAAAACATTTAATTGTGTTGTGTAGACCCTTAAACCGCCTTTTTGGCGGTTTTTTTTGCCTAAATAGTTACGCCTTTAACACCCTAAAAATAATCACCACAAAATATAATTTTGTGCGCCCCCTACTTTTTAAACCTCATATTTTGAATAACAGCTACAAAATAACGGTTAAAAACGAAAACATGGCCGCGTTTTTAAATGATGAAGTGCACGTAACTATTCCTGATTTAATATGCTGTATTAACAGCCAAACAGGCACACCCATTACTAATCCTAATTACGCGGTAGGCATGAAGGTAGCCGTTGTAATTTTACCAGCGCCAAAGGAATTTACAGGCCCTAAAGGTTTAGAAATATTTGGCCCGCGTTACGCAGGCGTTAACACCCCATATAAAGCAGCGATTGCAAATTAATTATTGCTAAGGGCGTGCTGCAGCTTGCTATACAATGCAGCATGGCCTTTACCAAACTCGGTGGCGTTTCTATCAATGCGACTAAGCCATTCTTTAGCCTGTGCCTTTTTACCTATTTGTAAATATACCTGCGCTAAACGTAAGCTATAAATAGCATGGTAAATGCTTGAGGGCTCAGTAAATTTGAATGCGGTTTTATAATAATTTATAGCCTGTAAATACTCTTTATTTTGCTGATAACTGTACGCTAAGTTACCGCTAGCAAGCACTATTTTAGCAGCGTGGTTGGTGTTTTTTATGGCGTTATAGGCCATTAAATTACTTTTTACTGCGTGCTCGTATTGCTGCCACTTTAAGTAAATATGCGCTTTGTTAATGTGCAGCTCTAAATGAAAAATAGGATCGTTATTTTTTGCAAAGCGCTGCTCGGCATCTCTTAGTAATCGCATCGCTGCTTTTTTACTACCAAACACATAGTGTAGGTTAGCCAACTCCACTAATCTTAAAGGGTCACCAAAAGCATTATATATCCCGTCTAACTGGGTAAACGCTTTAGCGGCATACGTTTTAGCTTCTGCTTTTTTGCCAATATAGTTAAGTGCTTTCGCGTAATAAAAATACATTTGTAGCTTAAATACATCGGGCAGCTTATCTTGCTCTAAAAAAGGAGTAATAGCGTTGAGTAAGTTTTCGAACTGTTGGTAGTCGTAGTAGTAATCAAATTGGTAGGTTTTTATTTTGTACCACTGTGCAGGGTTATCTTTGACTTCATTAAGGCGCGTTTCAATATAAGTTAAACAGTGCGTTTTGGGCTGTTGCAAGCAAAACGCTTCATGATCGCTGTAGTTTTCTGATGCTAATGCATTAAAACTTGTAGCGACAATACTTAACAGCAAAAATATACGCACCAATATTACACTCTTTAAAATCACCTTAATTAAGAGTGTAATATTTTTATCTCATCTATCACAATACGCTGAAATACTTATGCATATTGCCCACATGCAAACCCACAGCTCCACGCATACTGGAAGTTGTAACCCCCAAGCCAACCCGTTACATCGGTTACTTCGCCTATAAAATATAAGCCTTTGGCTTTTTTAGCTTCAAAGGTTTTAGAGCTCAGCTCATCGGTATCAACGCCGCCCAAAGTTACCTCGGCGGTGCGATAGCCCTCTGTGCCATTAGGTTTTATTTGCCATGCGTGAATATAGCTTGCTAACTCATCTATTTGAGCATGGGTAAGCTGATTAATATTACAATCTGGAATCGCTTTGCTGTCGTGCAGTATGTCTATAAAGCGTTTGGGTAAAATAGTCGCAAGGCTGTTTTTTAATGATTTTTGGGCTTGTGTTTCTCGCCAATCAGCCAGTTGCTGTTTTAAATCGAGATCAGGGAGCAAGTTTATGCTTACTACCTGCCCTGCTCGCCAAAATGAGCTTATTTGCAATATGGCAGGCCCCGATAAACCTCGGTGAGTAAACAAAATATTCTCTTTAAATACAGTGCCGTCTTCGCTAGACACTTCGCACGGTATACTAATTCCTGAAAGCCCTTCAAAGCGTTCTTTATCGTGTTGATGCAAAGTAAATGGCACAAGCGCCGCCATGGTAGGTAGTACGTTTAAGCCAAACTGCTCTGCAATTTTATAGCCTATAGGAGTGGCGCCAAGCTTGGGCATTGTTAAACCGCCCGATGCGATAACTAGCGATTCACAAGTAAGTGTTTCTTGCTCCGTGGTAACACGGTAGCCAATATCGGTTTTAGCCACATTTAACACTTCGCTGCGCAATTTAATATTAACACCAGCCCACTCGCATTCGGTAAGTAGTATATCGACTATATCTTGCGCGCTGTTATCGCAAAACAATTGGCCTAAGGTTTTATGATGGTATGCCAAGCCGTGGCGGTCTACCAGCTCAATAAAATCGTGTTGGGTATAGCGGCTTAAGCACGACTTAACAAAGTGAGGGTTACTGCATAAGTAGTTTTCAGGACTGGCATTTTCATTGGTAAAATTACAACGCCCACCACCACTTATTAAAATTTTTCGACCAGGCTTTTTGCCCATATCAAGCACTGTAACGCTACGCCCGCGATAACCTGCTTGTGCTGCACTCATTAATCCGGCTGCACCTGCGCCAATCACAATTACATCTACTTGATTCATTACTTCGCCCTACTCAAAAATTTGCCCGATTATAGCAAAGTTTGTTTAAACACTCTGAATAGAATTTATTATTAAATTTATAGCAACAAATGTAACCGAGGCTGGCTATGGGCTTTTCTAAACAGTGTAAAAATAACAATCCTTTATACTTATTTTTGTTTTATATGATAAATACTAAACAACGACAAAAGCACCGTACACCTAGGTTATAACTAAAAGAAATAGGTACATAAGCAATTATTATTTTAAAGAAATTAACAGATCATTTACCTTTGTTTCTGTTTCGTAATTTAATATTACGAACTAACTAATAACAACTAGGGATAATTATGACAACAAGTAAATCATTTAAGCGTTGCGCTATCGCGCTCACTATTAGTACGGTATTTGCAGCATCTGCAAGTGTTGCTCAAGATGTGTCTACCTCTATGGCAGAAACAACAGCCAAACTACAAAGCCAATCGGGTTTTGAAACTCAGTTTATTATTAAGTACAAAAATAGCGCGAACGATATGCTAAGCATCTCGTCTGCTGACGCAAGCCCTGCAAATATGAAAAAGCGTGCTCAACGCTTTGTAAAAAATTTCGCTTCTAAAAAAGGTAAAGTAAAAGCGAAGTACATCCGTGCAATGGCGCTTAATAACCACCATGTTATGCGCGCAGATAAAAAACTAAGCGCTGCAGAAGCACAAGAATTTATGCAAGAAATGGTTGATTCTGGCAATGTTGAATACATTGAAGTGGATCAAATGTTAAAACCATTTGCAACGCCTAACGACCCTCGTTACGGCGATCAATGGCACTACTATGAGCAAGCGGGCGGCCTAAACTTACCAACCGCATGGGATACTGCAACAGGCAGTGGCGTAGTGGTTGCGGTACTTGATACTGGCTACCGCCCTCATGTTGATTTAAATGCTAACATTTTACCGGGTTACGATATGATCTCTAACCTATCGGTAGCTAATGATGGCGGTGGTCGCGACAGTGACGCACGCGATCCGGGCGATGCTGTAGCTGCTGGCGAATGTGGAAATAACGGCGCACAAGGCTCAAGCTGGCACGGTACGCACGTAGCAGGTACGGTTGCGGCTGTTACTAATAACGGTGAAGGTGTTGCTGGTGTGGCTTATGGCGCTAAAGTTGTGCCTGTACGTGTACTTGGTAAGTGTGGTGGTTTAACGTCAGACATTGCTGATGGCATTATTTGGGCATCTGGCGGAAGTGTATCGGGCATTCCTGCCAACTCAAACCCTGCTGATGTAATTAACATGAGCTTAGGTGGCAGCGGCTCGTGTAGCTCTACCACACAAAACGCAATTAACACGGCACGCAGCAACGGTGCAGTCGTGGTTATTGCTGCCGGTAATGATAACGATAACTCAGCAAACTATAACCCAGGTAACTGTAGTGGCGTTGTTAATGTTGCCTCTGTTGGACGTAACGGCGGACGAGCATATTATTCAAACTATGGTAGCAATATTGATGTTGCAGCGCCGGGCGGCGCACAAAGCTTTGCAAACGACTCTGAAGGCGTTTTATCAACCTATAATTCAGGCTCGTCTACACCTTCAAGCGATAACTATGCGTTCTCTCAAGGTACATCAATGGCGGCGCCTCATGTTGCCGGTGTTGCAGCCCTGATAAAGCAAGCTAAACCAAATGCTACCCCAGATGAAATAGAAAGCATTTTAAAATCGACCACCCGCTCATTCCCAGCAACGTGTACAAGTTGTGGTACAGGTATTGTTGATGCAGCAGCCGCTGTAGCCGCAGCAAGTGGCGGTACAACACCTCCTACCGGTGGCGATAGCGAACTGACAGATGGCGAAGCTAAAACAGGCTTAAGCGGCGCTGCAAGTTCACAAGCGTATTACACGATGACTGTGCCAAGTGGCGCAACGAATGTTACATTCACAATGAGTGGCGGTAGCGGCGATGCAGATTTATACGTACGCGCAGGCAGCCAACCAACTACCTCAAGCTACGATTGTCGTCCGTACAAAGGCGGTAATAGCGAAGAGTGTTCTATTGATAACCCAACCGCTGGTACATACCATGTAATGCTTCGTGGCTACTCGGCTTATTCAGGCGTTAGTTTAGTGGGTAATATTACAGGTGGTTCTACAGGTGGCGGTTCAACTACACCAGAAGCCGGTGGCGGCACGGTGAGCGATGTAACGGCTACAACAGGTAACTGGAAGCACTATACCTTAGATGTGCCAGCAGGAATGAGCACATTTACAGTCACCACCTCAGGTGGTACAGGTGATGCCGACTTATTTGTTAAGTTTGGCAGCCAACCTACCGCATCTAGCTACGATTGTCGTCCTTATAAAAACGGCAACGCAGAAACATGTACGTTTAGCAATCCGCAAGCGGGTACGTGGCATTTAAGCGTTAACGCTTACAGAACGTTTTCGGGTTTAACATTAAGTGGCCAATACCAGCCATAATTAAAAAGGCCCTAAGTGCATGCACTTAGGGCTTTAATAAAGTGATTATAGTTTTTCTAACACAGACTCAGCACGACTTACTGAAAACTCTTTGTCTTTTTCAACAAACAGGCCTGTTACTACATTATCGTCGACTACCATTGCATAGCGCGTAGAGCGTGTTCCACCAAAACTGCCGGTGTCTTTATCAAGCCCTAGCGCTTTAGTAAAACTGCCATCGCCATCTGCTAACATATCGATTTGTTGGGCATTTTGAGATTCTCCCCACGCTTTCATTACAAAAGCATCGTTAACCGATACACAGTAAATTGCCGCAATACCTTTTGCTTTAATTTTATCACTAAGGGTTATAAATTCAGGTAAATGCGCATTTGAACAGGTAGGCGTAAATGCACCCGGTACAGCAAAAAGCACAACCTTTTTACCATTAAAAAGCTCAGCGTTAGTATGAGTTTGCATGCCTTCGTCTGTTAGCTGCGTTAATGTAACTGCGGGTAACGTTTGACCTTGTTCAATCATGATAAATCCTTAAAGCATTTGATTAATGAGCCTACAGTATAACGCTAATTACCTTTGTGTTAGCAGGTATTTACAAGCCAAGGTTTACTTTTATGGTTTGCATTTGCTGTTGTAACTGGCTATGAATATCGTCAACTAGTAAGCTTGATTCGCTTACTTGGCCTTTCATACTTTGCATTGACTGGCTAAAGTTATCTAGCAAATTACTTTGCTGCTTAGCCAGCTCCATGGCCTCAAATGCCACTTTGTTGGCTTGCTGAGCGTTATCGGCCACGCCCTCTGAGTTTACTTTTAGCTCTTGCGCGTTTTGTGTTTGCGACTGCGCGCCATCTGCTAAGGCCGCAATTTGTGTAGATACTGTGCCCGACTTTTCGCTCAGTAGTGTGAGCTGCTCATTAATATCGCTCAATGAGCCTTGAGTTTGACGGGCAAGCTGGCGTACTTCATCAGCTACAACAGCAAAGCCTCGGCCATGCTCGCCAGCACGTGCTGACTCAATTGCTGCATTTAACGCTAGTAGGTTTGTTTGATCGGCAATATTGCGGATCACTTCAATAACTTGCCCAACGCCTTCAACCCCCGCAAGCAGCTCTTGTAGGTTTTGCATACTTTGCTCAACCCGTGTTTGCGTGTCTGAACTGGCACTTAGCATGCTTTGTGCAAAGCCTAAACTTTGCTCCATTGCACTAAAAGTGTGTTGGGCGTTATCAGCCACTTGGGCATTAATATTATTTACCTGCTCGCCAATTTGTTGAATATCAGCAAGCAAATGTTGGTTTTGCTCCACTTGCCCATGACTTGTAGACGCTTTTTGACTAATAGTTTGCAAATGCTCACTCATTTGCTGCATAAAATCATTTACCACTTTTAGCATTTGGGCACGCTCTTGCGCCTCTTTGCGCTGTCGTTCAATTAATAAATTAAAGTAACTGGCTATTTCGCCAACCTCTGTTTTTGGGTTCTTACTCTCAATGTTTTTAAGCTCGTTACTTTCAATTAAAAAGGCAAACCCGTCTCTGAGTTGCCTTAATGGGTTGAGCACTTGGTTACGCTGCACAATATAAACACCCGCGGCTAGCATCACCAAAGCGCCAATAGCAAAGCAAAATACCCAAAATACGTTTTCTTTAAGCGCCCCTTGTGCGTGTTTTAGTTGCTGCTCTGCATTGATAACGGTTTTAGAGAGCAAGCTAATTTGCTCACGCAATTCATTGGTGCCGGCTTCACGTTGCTGAGCTTGCGCTAAAGTACTGGCTAAATCGCGGGGGTAGCGGTTAGGCCAGCTGGTAATTTCAGATTTTATTTCATCGGCCAAATCTTCAGCTTCTTCGTCAAAAAATAAAGCATCTTCGTCAACCTCGCTCATAACACCTAAATTAGGGAGTTGCTCTATTTTGGCTGCTAACGCATTTAAATTAGCAATACTTTGCTGCAAGCTTTGTTCAGTATTGCTGTCGTAACTTACGATTAGTTGATAAGTAAATAAGGCGAGGTTGGTCACCTCGTTATAGTAATCTGCGCCAAGTGTGTAATAAGCTTGCGCATCGCTATTTTGGTTAGGGGATTTTTTTGCATAACCAATCAGTGACGAGGCTGAGCCGGCCATTTGGCGAATTGCATTATCAAGTAACGCCGTTTCGTTGCCCGACAATTTACCCAGCGCTCTGTACTTACCTTTAATATCGGTATCTAACGTGCTGAGCTGATCATTTAATTGCTCGGCAAGTACCGAAGGGAGTACTGCGAGTTGCTGTGTTTTTACTTGTTCAATTAGGGCTGATGATTGATTTAAGTATTGGCTATCACCTTGTTCTAGATAACTGCCTAGGTCACCGGCTAAATCCACTAAAATCGTGTTTTTTAATTTACTGTATGCGCTGTCTTGTTGCTCAAGCTTAAGTAAAGTTTGGCTTGCCCAAAATAGTGTGATGGCTAATAAAATACTTGCCAATGTTAACAGTATGGCTAACAGCCGAGTAAAAGATGATACGCGCATAAATAACAACCCCTATTGTTTAAGCGCGTAGACTATTAACTATTTATGACAATTTTATGTAACTCAGGGAAAACACTTATATTTGCGGCAAATATACGAGTAAAGGCTTAGCGAATACAGCGCCTTTATTAAACCAACCGACCTAAATTTATATGCTATTAAAGATAAGAAACGCAGGTTAATTACATGGTGAGAGTTTCATCACTTGGGTGAAAATAAAAAGAGGCTTAATACAGCTATTTATTAAAGCGCTGCGTATTAGCTAACGCCAGGCACAAAAAAACCGCGACCAGCGCGGTTTTTATTTTATTGTGTTAATTAAAGGCCAGCACGGTCTTTAATTACAGCAATTAACGGTGAGCCACCGTGGCCATTGCCTTCAGCCCATGCTATATCAGCGCCATCAGACAGTGCACTTTTTGATAAGTTTTTAACTATGTACTCGCCCGAGTCAACAGCGTTACTAACTACAGCATGGCGAAGTAAATTATTACCATTACATTGAATAGCATCGTAAATATTGCGAATTTTTACACGTGAGCTTTTTAGTTTACTACGTAAACGGTTTTTATCATCAGCTGCGATATATTCACAAATAGATACTGCTAATTGATCATTGGCTTTAGCAGGCACGGTATACATTAACGAACCAGCAGCAACGGCTGTAATAACAATTAGCTTTGACAATTTAAACATGAAACACCCTTTATGGTACTTTTTACCTATGTTGATTGTCTAATATTGTACCAACCTGCTGTAAGTTTCGCAATAATGTTAATCTTTTTTATATAAAGTTACGAATTTATAACTATATTGATTCTTTTCGTCGGGTTTATTTGCCTGTTCGTCGACGTTTTTCCACGTTGCTACCGCTTGGTAATCTGGAAACTGCGTATCCCCTTCAACCTCTAAATCTATAAAGGTTAAATATAAACGATCGGCACTTGGTAAAAACTGCTGATAAATATTACCACCGCCAATTATCATCACCTCTTCTTCGGCTTTAACCAGCTCTAGCGCAGCCTCTGGGGTGGTGACCGTCTCAATACCTTGAGCGCTATACTGGCTATTACGGGTAATAATTATGTTGCGACGCCCAGGTAAAGGACGACCTATCGATTCAAATGTTTTACGCCCCATAACGACAGGTTTGCCTGTTGTTACCTTTTTAAAATGCTGTAGATCGGCGGGTAAATGCCACGGCATTTTATTATCAAGACCAATTACACGGTTGTTTGCCATTGCGGCGATCATTGAAATTATCACATCAAATACCTAGTACTTTATTCTTAAAAAATAAAAAAGGAGCTTATGCTCCTTTTTAAAATATGTTTTTTATTAACGCTCGTAGACGACTTCTACATCGTAGTCGTCTTCATCCCAGTCGTCCCAATCATCATCATCGCCTTTGGTTGCTTTTTGATGGTAGGTATCCCACTTGAACTCAACTTCTTCGTCTTCAATCTCAACGAACTTCTCTTTAGGCATGCTATCAAGTAATGCCATAATATCGTGAATTAATGGCTGAGTATTAAGCTTATTGACTGCTGAAATACGGTAAACGTTTTCTTCTTCACCTAGCTCTTGCGCAATTTGCTCACACAAAGCTTGCGCTTCATCTTCTGGTAATAGGTCTATTTTATTAAACACTAACCAGCGTGGCTTTTCAGCAAGCTTAGGGCTGT
This sequence comes from Pseudoalteromonas sp. UBA6610, assembly GCF_002433295.1. Classification (NCBI taxonomy): domain Bacteria; kingdom Pseudomonadati; phylum Pseudomonadota; class Gammaproteobacteria; order Alteromonadales; family Pseudoalteromonadaceae; genus Pseudoalteromonas; species Pseudoalteromonas sp. UBA6610. The sequence continues at coordinate 48,939 of NZ_DJHW01000097.1, forward strand.
ATTGGTGTAACTCGTTAATAATGGCAAACGCATTATCAACAGGGTTTGAACCATCAACAGGCATAACATCAATCACGTGTAACAATACACGACAACGCTCTAAATGCTTCAAAAAGCGAATACCTAGGCCTGCACCGTCTGAGGCACCTTCAATTAAACCCGGAATATCGGCTATTACAAACGATTTGTTAGCCTCTGGGCGTACAACCCCTAAATTAGGAATTAGCGTGGTAAACGGGTAATCAGCGACTTTTGGTTTTGCTGCCGATACACTGCGAATAAACGTTGATTTACCTGCATTTGGCAACCCTAATAAGCCTACATCGGCAAGTAGCATAAGCTCTAATTTAAGGTTACGAACTTCACCTGGAGTACCTAACGTTTTTTGACGTGGAGCACGGTTAGTACTTGATTTAAAACGTGCATTCCCCAAGCCATGGAAACCACCTTTTGCAACCACAATTTTTTGACCATGCTGCGTTAAATCGCCTAACGCCTCTTGAGTGTCAACGTCGGTAATACGTGTACCCACAGGTACTTTTACTACCAAATCTTCGCCCTTTTTACCTGTACAGTTACGGCTTTGACCATTAGTACCACGCTCTGCACGGTGAAAACGCTCAAACTGGTAATCAATTAGGGTATTTAAGTTTTCATCAGCTTGTAGATAAACACTACCACCGTCTCCACCGTCACCGCCGTCCGGGCCACCGTCTGGTACATATTTTTCTCGACGGAAAGACACGACACCGCTGCCGCCGTCACCAGCTTCTGCGCGAATTTCTACTTCATCTACAAACTTCATGATTACTCACTTTAGGGATTGGCTTTAATTTAACTATTATATACCCAAGCCAACGTAAATGCAGGCTTGGGTATATATTTGACGTTTCTGAAAACAAAAAACCCCGCAAAGGCGGGGTTTTTTACTACCTTACTGATTACTCAGCTACGATAGTTACGTATTTACGGTTTAAAGGACCTTTTTGTTCAAATTGAACTTTACCATCTGCTTTTGCGAAGATAGTGTGGTCTTTACCGATACCTACGTTTGCGCCAGCGTGGAAACGAGTACCACGTTGACGAACAATGATGCTACCCGCTAGAACTGATTCGCCACCAAAACGCTTAACACCTAGGCGTTTGCTTTCTGAATCGCGACCGTTACGAGTACTACCAGCTGCTTTTTTATGTGCCATTTCTAAGTACCTCTAATTAAGCGCTAATGCCAGTGATTTTAACTTC
>NZ_DJHW01000051.1:0-11431 GCF_002433295.1 Pseudoalteromonas sp. UBA6610
TGCCAGCCATAAAAAGCCCTCAAGACTTAGTTTTACGCTACAGTTAACCAGCCTTGCCTGCGCAATGGGCGTATTCGCATTTATTGTGTTTGATAGTAACGAGGGCATTAACTACGCACCTAAAACGGTGCTTAACACTATCGATATTCACGACTATTCAATTATTAAAACCCACGAAATAACCCCATCAGGCAGTTACACAAGCGCCATTACCGAGCAAAAACACGCACTCGATACTCAGCACGCTAATAGCTTGCGCTTACACCAACAACGCCACATAGAATACGGCACGCTCGTAAAGGTTGATAACGACTGGTTCATAGCCAGCTGTAATGACGAGGTACTGGTACAAATTAAGCAGTCACTGCTCAGAGATTTAAAGGGTAAACATGCGGTAGAAAGTGGTCTAAATACGGGCGATATGCTGGCTATGGCGCATAACGGTAAAGGGCAGATTGTAGCGCTTAAACATGCGGGTGCTGGAGTTAGGCAGTGTGGGGCTTAATAATTGGTACTTTCATTTACACTCAAAACCAAGTCCGTATTTTAACTAAGCTAGTCAATTAGACTTACCAATTAAATCAAAAGTACAATATTGCTCACGCACTGGCTAATGAAACACTTAATATATAAACAAGCATAAAAAATAAAAGGAATTTAATTTGAAAGAAATTTTAGTAGACCATAACCAAAAAAATTATTGTATTTATCCTCGTTTAGAGATTGGTAAAAATACATCAGAGTGTAGGTTTTGTAAGTCAACTTCTGCAACCTACGATAACCTTTCTCATTCTCTGCCAGAGCTTTTAGGGAATAAAAGTATTTTCACGATAAACGAATGCGATAGCTGTAACTCGATTTTTTCTGATTTTGAAAATCATTTGAGCCGTTTTATACCTCCCTCTTTCATAACTCAAATTAAAGGTAAGAGAGGCTACAGTAACTCTTTTGTTAAAGGTGGTGGGAAAATATTTGCTACAAGCAATTCAATTGAAATAAAAAGTAAACTGGATATATTTTCTAAAGAAGTGATTATTTCAAATCAAAGGTTTTCAAATGTTAAAGTCTACAAAGCACTTTTAAAATGCTTAATATCTTTATTACCTGATCAAGAAGTAGTTATGTTTAATGACGTAATTAAATGGCTTATATCTAATAAAGGGTTTAAAGACTTTGAATACCCCGCTTTAGTTAGTATGGGCTACCGGTTACCCAATTTGGATAATAAGGAGTTATTGAGTGTGACCTTATTCAAAGAAAAGTCTAAGAATAAGTTGAGATACATATTAAGTGGTAAATTTAATAATTTATTTCTCGTACTTCCTTTCTCATTTAATTTTAAAGAAAAAGCTACCTTTCAAACTATTCCCGCTCGCACTGAAAGTGAAAGATTTTATTTTAAGGAGATTGATTTCAAAGATTATTCAACGCAACATAAATTTAAGCTCAATTTTAAACAACCACATAGCCAATAACGTCTTAACTTCCTAATTCACACAGTTTTTGGGCTAACGCCCGACGCGCCAGCAAGCTGTACGCCTACAACAAACACTACATATAATTAGCTTTGGGTTTGCTCATTGCATCGGTGATACGTTGGGTTTCGTGTCACTCAACCCAACCTACGTCGCTAATATCTTGTAAATCATCGGTAATGGCTACTGCTTTAAAAGTCGTTGTTCTGGATTGTGTAAGTACTTTAAGCCGATGGTCACTATACGTGTATGTACCATTGTTATAACGCGTAGTTGAACATTACCAATAACCACAATTGAGCCTTTACTGATTTCTCCTGAGAGCTTTTGGTTGATCACCTCTTCCAAGCTTATGCCCTCTGGGGCGTCTATTTTCATGTGGTATGAGTAAAATATATCGCCTACTAGCGTAACCCCTTTCACTTTAAGTTCGTTGCGCGCTAAGTGGCTGTCTTGGTGGTTTGTTTTATCGGTTGCTGTAAAAACTAAATCAACAAAAGGTCTGTTAGCGGGTTTTAAAACAACAAATAAATGATCGTTTGGTTTTAACTTAGTTGAGCCGCGTGGCGGTATGATTGAAGGCCCTCGTGTGATCATGGCTACAACTACACTTTCTGGCAGTGCAGCATGTGACAAACTGCGCCCAGAAACGCGAGAAACCTCACTTAACGCGTACTCTACAATTTCTATATCAATATCGTTTAGGGCGGTAATTTCGAGCGTTGCAGCTGCTAAATCGGGTGGCGGCTCTATTAAACTTAACTTTTTAGCCATCCAAGGCATAGTTGAGCCTTGCAACGTGGCCGAGATTAACACCACGAAAAAAACCACATTAAAAATAAGCTCCGCCCCTGAAAGGCCAAACAACAGTGGGAATATAGCTAAAATAATCGGCACTGAGCCTCTTAGCCCCACCCAAGATACAAATAAAGTTTCGCGATTATTAAAGCCAAATAATTTCAAAATTGGCGCTACCGCTAGTGGGCGAGCAACTAAAATAAGTGCCAGTGCTATTAACAACCCTTCTAGCCATACATCAACCAACGACGAGGGGTTAATTAAAAGCCCTAACACAACAAACATGGTTATTTGCCCAAGCCACGCTAAACCATCGTGAAACAGAAAAATACCGCGTTTATATACAAATTTACTGTTACCTAAAATAACGCCGGTTATAAATACGGCTAAAAAGCCACTGCCGCCAAGCGTTGCAGAAAGGCCAAAAGAAAGCAGCCCAAATGCGGTTACCATTACTAAATACAAACCTGATGCATTTAATTTTATTCGATTAATAAACCACACCGACACCTTACCAATTAAAAACCCACAAACGGCGCCTACGCCCATTTGCTGGGCAAATAACTGCAGTAAACCCAGCCCTATTGGCATGTCGTTCACTAGCATTTCGAGCAAACCAACCGTTAGAAAAATAGCCATTGGATCGTTCGAGGCACTTTCTATTTCAAGGGTTGATTTAAGCTTTTTATTTAAGTGAATACCGGCGCTACGTAAAAGTGCAAATACGGCTGCGGCATCTGTAGAGCCCACAATCGCGCCCAGCAAAACGCCTTGTAATACGGGTAAGTCTAAAATATAAGTGGCGACAAGGCCGGTAATTACCGCCGTTAATAGCACCCCAACCGTTGCTAAAGCCGAAGCAGGTTTCCACACTTGTTTAATAGAGCTGGTTGGCGTTTGTAGCCCACCATCAAATAGAATAATAGCCAGTGCTAACGTGCCCAGAGCATGCGCCGCCTCTGCGTTATCAAATGATATACCGGCAATACCGTCTTCACCTGCAAGCATGCCCACCAGTAAAAATAGCACCAGCACGGGTAAGCCAACGCGCGCAGATAGCTTGCTCGAGATAACCCCTAGTAAAATTAAAATGGCACTAACAAGAATGATATTATCTATTACAAACATAGTGTGGGTTTACAGCCTTGTATAAGTTAAAAAGTAAGAATTTATAGCTATAAAAAAGCTTAAAGCTCATGCCATACAATAACCTAAAAAATATAAATACGGGTACTTAACTGCATATTTAAAACAAAAAAACCTGCGATTAAGCAGGCTTTCGTATATTTAGTAGAGTCCTCTCATAAAATATTTAAAACTGTCTTTTCAGCCTTAACTCTATGAGAATCCGTTTTCAATATCCCTAAAAGTCCATTGTCCATTTGGATCAGCTATATCGATTAACTCACACGCTTTTTTATTCCAAGCCGCTAAACACGTAATGTAGTTAGTTAATTGATGATAGGCTCTATCCGGCGCATCAGGACGTATTCTTGACATAGTGAAACCTGAATAAGTAGCGCCACTACCTACCCAACTAACAATAGAGGATACGGCTCCACCTCCAGGAACAACAAAACCAACTGTAGTTGTGACCAGTCCTAATATAGTAGCTGTTCTTTCTACTGCGTTACCTGTTTTCATAATATCACTGCTTATTACAGGGTGTAATAAAGCTAACAAATTAACTGCTTGTGGTTGATTAGAAGCAACGGCAACATCATTGGATGTTTTGGAAGTATTAGTTGGTGCGGCTCTCCCACCACGCATTGCAGGTAGTAGGCTATTAAAAGATTTTTGGCTATTATTACTTGTGGAAAAAGTTACTGACTGTGTACTCAAGCCTCCGGCTTTAACTCTTTTTTCATCTCGTGGCGTTACAGTTGATTTATAAGTGCGCTGTAACCTCCTATAAACAGCTGCACTGCATTGAGTCATTTGTATAGCTAATGCTGCTTGCTCTTTGAAGTCTCGACCGATTGCTCGCTCTGATAACTGAGTTAGCTGATTTTTCTTTTTAAGAGCTTGCTGACCAATCATAATATCCATAAAAATGTCCTTATTTATTATTTAATTGGTGAAATCATATCATTTAAAGTTACGTAGAGAAATCCTGACTAGTTACTATTACAATGATTTAAGGTACATAAAAAGCTGCTTCAGAGTATTCGATTTATGCTTCTTTAACAGAGGAATATCTTAAGTATGAACCATGACTATATATAAAACATAAGCCCTTTACTAAATTTACTTAGTGAATTATTTGAGGCTTAATATTACTAAAATCACTGTGGATTGTAATCTCTACATTATCAGGTTTTATAGCAACATCGCTTAAACCCGTATTAGTGAAATACTCTTCGAAGCCCTGCTGATATTCAGGAAGAACCTGCTTATATGCAGTAATAAATAAACTCAGCTTTTTAGCTATAGTTGGATACTTAGCTGCAAGGTCTCGTAGCTTTTCAGGTTCAGAAAAAGCAAATTCGGCGAAAATATTAAAGTCGTTCTCAATATTAGTTTTACCGTAGGTAGATAAAAATCCATTTTCATAATCAGGCCCTATACTTCTATCTTGCGTTAAAGCCTCATAATTCGAGGAAGCAGGACTCCAACTTTCAGGCAACAGACCTTGCCATGCAAGATTAACAAAAGGGGAGCGTAAATAAATTAAAGAACTAAGCTCGTGATGAACTCCCCGTAACGAATTTTCATAATTGAAGTTAGTACCGTTCTTATCTGAGATATTTGATAATATTATAGAGTTTCTTGAATATGTTCCCCCCGCTTCAGCCCCCTCCATGAGCATAGGTCCTGAAATATAAATAGCATTAATAAATTTGGAAACAAAGCCTTCAGGGTAAACCTCCAGCGCGGTTTCAATGCCATCAAGTGACTCTGAAGAATCCTCCAAAGAAGTGCTTTGCATTTCAAGTGTAGGCGGCTTGCCTTCAATTCCTAAAAATTGTTCAGGGAAAAATAAACGAGTATCGCCAGCTCGGATATCTAATTGGTATGTTTTACCTAAGCGCTTAGCTTGTTCTGATGCACTTTCTAAGTAAGTACATCCACTGAGAAAAAATAAAAAAACAATTGAAAATATTCTCACTAAATAAACCTCTTTTAATGGGCGTGTCTAAGTGTTGCGACTGGGACTATAGAAGTGCTAAACCTAACAACTGCGGGTAATACAGCGGGAATAACTACTGCTCTAGCAGAACCCCATAATACAACTCCCCTCGCTGTCATCCCTGCAGCTGCAGCAAAACTAGCGGGATCATCAGCGACTCCTGCACCTAATGTGACGTAATCTTCTACTAAAGTACCAATAACAATTAATGTAGCTCCAGCAAATAGTCCTATAGCTAAGGGCTTATCCCATACACTACTGTCAGGGTTATGTTCTCTAGCACTTTTACCATCTGAGCCCGTAAATGTTACTTCTAAAACAAACGACACTTTTTCAGCTATATAGTTAAATTGATTAATTTTTCCTTTTAATTGAGGGAGCTGCACTTCATATTTTAATTTTGGTATTGGTGAATTTGATGTGACTTCAATTCCCAGTGATGTAGTTGGGCTGTTTGGAGTAGTACTCTTAGAGACAATATTAGTTCCAAGCGTTAACTTTTTAGTTTTTTCGTCGAAAGCTAATTTTGTTTCACTAATTAATGCTCCAAAAGCTTTATTAGCTTGAGATGTTACCGTCGCCTCTAATTTTTTATCGTTAACTACGTAATTAACAGGATATTTATCTACACTAGATAAAACAATATTACCTGTCATTTTAATTTCCACTATAGCATTAGGGAGTACAATTGGAGGTTGTCTTATATCATCTAACTTATAGCTTAATGAAATTGGCGAAGTGATTTTAGGGAGTTGTTTTTGTGAAGACTCATTAACTGTATTAAATGCTCTGGCATTTTGCTTAATTTTAATTTGAGAAATATCTAAAGAAGGTATGAGTATTTTTTGCCCTGGATAAATTAGGTCGGGATTAGTTATAGGCTTATTAGTAATAGCCACAACTTCTTTTCGGTTATTAAACTTCCATAACCTAGGCCATTCCATTGGAGACCCTAAGTGTTTAGAAGATATATCCCATAATGTATCACCTTTTTTTACAATGTATTCCTTTACCATTTTTATTCCTAATATATTTAAATTCCATTATGGGCATAAATATACGAGGACAAACCCACCATGTCAATTTAGCTTAACTCTATTGGATGATATTCATCTATAATATTAATAAACTGATATTCATCTATAATTTCAGTTTAATTAAGCATTGTATAATATTAAAAAGCCTGCAATTAAGCAGGCTTTTGAGTGTTTGGAATTGTCGTATTCTAAAATGCGTTTATAACACAATTATGCTTGTTACTAAGTACGCTATAAACGTCAGTGCGCCGCCAAATAACGCATACGGTAGCTGCGTTTTAACGTGGGTGAGTAAGTCACACCCCGAGGCGAGTGCCGATACAGCGCTGGTGTCGGATATAGGCGAGCAGTGATCGCCAAATATACCGCCGCCTAAAATAGCGCCTACCACAAGTGAAGGTGGTAAACCGAGCGCTTGAATAAGCGGTACACCAATAGGAATAAGTATGGCAAATGTGCCCCATGATGTACCTGTAGTAAACGACATAACCGCGCCGGTTAAAAACAGCACTGGTACAATTAAGTAAATAGGTAGGTAATCGCCCACTAGTGATGCGACAAATACGCCCGTGCCTAGCTCTTTTAAGCTTGCGCCCAGTGTAAGTGAAAGCAATACAATGCTCACCAGCGGTAATAACTCGCCCATGCCTTTAAAGCCGGTATCGACTAATTGATGGTGAGTAAATTGGCGCGAGCTAATCATTAAAACATATGCAACCACAATGGCTAATACCGTTGCGTATAAAACTGATTTAGAGCCGCTGCCTTCTGCAAGTACGCCGTTGCCGGTGTAAAACATAAAGCCTACCATGCTCACAATTAAGGTAAGTAATGGCACGAGCATGTAACGCGCTTTAGAGCCTTTTACTTCTTCTTTTAGGTCGGTTTTTTGTAGCTCTAGTTTTTGCTCGGCTTCTTTCATTGGGCCGTGTACTTTATCAAACGCGATAGTGTAAAACACAATGACTAGCGTGATAATGGCGTAAAAGTTGTACCCTACGCTGCCCCATAAAATAGAAACCGCCGATTCGCTTAGCTCGTAATTGCCAAGTAAACCCAGTACAAATGCGCCCCAACCGTTAAGTAATATTAAAATACACACAGGTGCACTGGTGCTATCAATAATATAAGCAAGGCGGGCTCGGCTCATTTTAAATTTGTCGAACAGGCCACGCGATACAATACCTGAGGTTAATACGCTGAGGTTTGACTCTATAAATACCGCGATGCCGGTAAACATGGTTAAAAAGCCAACTTGGCGCTTACTTTTTGCAATGCCTTTATTCATAAGCATATTAACGGTGGCTGCTACGCCGCCAGATTCGCGTATGTAGGCAAGCAAGGCACCAATCATAATACTAAATATTAAAATGCGAGTGTTACCCGGCGAGCTGGCTACCGATATTATGCGCTCAATGGTATTTAAAAATGTAGCAAATAAGGTATTACCCTCGCCTTGTATAGCGAGTAAAAATTCTGACGAAGCCACGGCCACCAAAAGTGCCATTATTACTTCTTTTCGCCAAAATACGATAGCGATAGCAATGAGCGGCGGTAATATAGAATACCAAGACATAAATTAACCTTTATTTATAGCGAAGTGCGTTCGCTTTATTCACGTTGAAACGCTTATTTTACAGGCCGTTTTAAAAATGTGGCCTGAATTTGTAAACCGCTTAGCTTAATGGATTGGCTTAGTTAAGTCACCTGCAAATAAATCACTTAAGGCACTGCACTTAGGCCATTTTAGCCTAAACGATAATTTATTGATTTAGTAGTGCTTCGTAAATAAGCGATACCACCGAGCCATATTGCGCGGTCTCGTATTGTTTGCCCAAAAACTGGTAATGTTTTTGGCTTCCTTTTATTTTTGTGTGCCGCGCATTGGTCAATAATATAATGGCTAAGTCGTAGGTTGGATCAATAACCGTTACTGTGCCCGTCCAGCCAGTGTGCCCATACGCTTGTGCGCTTGCGTAAGGGCCAAAATGCCAACGCCTGGCTTGGTTGTTACCTGCAAGCCTAAAGCCTAGACCATAGGTTTCGTTGTTTAATTGTGGCGTTACAAACTGCGCTAAGGTTGATGCGCTAAATAACTGGGTATTGCCAAAACCACCTTGGTTTAATAGTACTTGGCAAAGCACAGCTAAATCGGGTGCGTTACTAAATAAACCGGCATGCCCTGCTACGCCATCAAACGAATAAAATGCTCGCTCGTCGTGCACTTCGCCTTGCAAAACATTGGTACGAATATTATCAAAGGTAATACGGCCATCACGAGTGTTGCCGCTAAGCTCGGTTGCTGCAAATTCAGCGCGTTTAAAGCCTTTTTTAAGTGGGTTAAATACCGTATTGGTCAGTTTAAGTGGGGCGTAAATGTGTTGCTCTAGGTAGTTATCAAGTGGTTGCCCGGTTATACGTTCAACCAGTACGCCTAAAATCATGTAATCGATATCGGAGTAAACTGCTTGTGCGGGGTATTTATTGCTCAGCGGCACTTGCGTAAGTAACAGCTGCTTTGTGGTTTGGCTATTTTGCGAAAAATACGCATCGCCAGTTTTAGCACCTTTACGATGAAAATCAAACACAGGCGGGTAACCCGCTGTATGCGTAAGTAAATTTTTAACTGTGCGCAGCTCGCGGCCATCACCTTTGTATTCGGGTAAGTAACTTTGTACGGAGTTGTTTATATTTAAAAGCCCTTCGCTTACAAGTTTCATAAGGGCAAAGTTAGTGGCAAATATTTTGGTGTTAGAGGCTAAATCAAACAGAGTGTGTGTTTGCATTGGCTCTGGGCGTAGTAGCAGCAAATCACTTTGCTGATACTGTTTGGCATCACCATAGGCACTAAGCTTTATGAGTTCGCCACTTTTAATAACAGCCAATACCGCCCCAGGAAAACCAGCTTGTATGTCTTTTTCAATAAGGGCATCGACTTGGCTAAAGTCTATATTACTTTGCGCAGCGGTATTTAAGGTCGGAAACTCAAAGCGCAAGGTAAGGCTTGCGCCTTTAGGTTTAATATTTTCAACCTTAAACGTATTTACCCCGTTGTGGGTGCGCCTTGCTAGCGAATACTCATATAAAGTATTGGCGGCTAATTGGTTGGTAATATTAAGCTTTTGGTTATTTATAAAAATATCGGCACTAATAGCGTTATTATTTTGAATTAATAACTGCCCTCGCCCTTTATACGCTTTAAAAGTGCCACGGTTATTTACGTACTCACGGCTACTTGGGTTAGCCTCAGGAAAAGTGACAATAACTTGGGCGTTTGGAAGCATTACTAATTTGCTTTGCTTAAGCTCACTTGCTGTAAACTCATTTGGCTTATTTGCCGTACTGCACGCTACAAGAGTAACACTAACAAGCGCCAGTAAAGCCGTTTTAAAACAGCTGCTTAATTTTTTGTTTATTACTAAAGCCATTTGCACCCCTTACTTGTACAGCAAATACGGCGCTCGTTGCTTTTTAAATGCTGCAAGCCCTTGCTGCCAACTTTGTTTTATTTGCCGCTCTGATTGCCCTGCTTCAATAGCTAACCGTAGTTTGTTGGTACCAGCCAATTTATCCATAAAATCAGCGCGTTCAAAAAAGGTAATATTGTTTTTAGATAATTTATTATAAGCCGTAATTAAATAACTTAAATCAAGCCCGCGCGTGTTTGCTGTGCGTAGATCGAGCCCTTTTACCGTTATATTTTTAAATTTAGGGTTTGCTGCCGCCCCTTTTATCGAGCGCGGTGTAAAACTAAAACCCCCAAGCGCAACGGGCGAGTAGCCAATTACTTGAAACGCAAAGTCGGTGCCTCTGCCAATACTTACAGGGGTTGCTTCAAAAAAGCACAGCGACGGATACAGCGCAATTGATTGATCGTTCGGTAAATTAGGGCTGGGTTTTACAGATAAATTGTAGGATGTTGAGCGCGTGTAATGATCAACTGGGATCACCGTAAGCTTTAAATCAGCCGCTTTATTGATCCAGCTTTCGCCTTTGATCATTTTTGCAAGCTCGCCTACCGTCATGCCGTGCAGCACGGGGATTGGGTGCATACCTACAAACGATTTAAATTGGGGCTCAAGTATTGGCCCATCAACGTAGGCAATATTGGGGTTTGGCCTATCAAGCACAATAAACTCAATACCTTGTTCGGCTGCGGCTTCCATCATGTAATGCATAGAGCTTATGTAGGTATAAAAGCGCACGCCCACATCTTGTATATCAAAAATAATAACATCTACTTCGCTCAGAGCCTCAGCGCTTGGTTTTTTGTTTTTACCATAAATAGAAATAAGCGGGACACCGGTTTTACTATCAACCGCATTTTTAACATGGGCTCCAGCGTCGTGATCGCCTCTAAAACCATGCTCAGGTGCAAAAATTTTGGTTATGGTTATATTTTTAGTGAGTAAAGCATCAACTAAATGAGTATTTTCAACAAGCGATGTTTGATTTACCACAAGGCCAACACGTTTATTTTGTAGCTGTGGCAAATAATGTTTGTATTGAGCAGCGCCAACAATTGGCGTTGTTTGAGCTGTGTGAGCGTGCGCGCCCACATTAAAAATAGTGATAAATAGTAAAACAAAGGTGATGAATACAGCTTTAAACATACAGCAAGTTCCTTTTAAGCAAGGTGTTTAAAATACCACAGCTTAAGTTAAAGAGCAGTGAATGGTTTTGAGCTGTACATAAGTAACTAGAAGCTGCGCTTCTAACGTGAGCAAGCTCTACGTCTACGCTGAAATTTTTAGCTGGGGTGTTTGTTTGACTTAACTGATAGCTGAAAGCTTTCTCAAATTTCAGACACAAAAAAACCGACTTTTGTCGGCTTCTTTTCTATTAACTTAAGTAGTAATAGAAAGTGGTGGGCGCAGGAGGATTCGAACCTCCGACCGCCTGGTTCGTAGCCAGGTACTCTATCCAGCTGAGCTATGCGCCCACTTTCATTCTTTTTTACTTATTTATACTCTAAGCAGAGTGTGTAAAAG
>NZ_DJHW01000108.1:0-13479 GCF_002433295.1 Pseudoalteromonas sp. UBA6610
CCAGGCTTCAAATAAGAGAAACCCGTTACAGCGATGTAACGGGTTTTTTGCTGTCTGGAGTTTAGTAAATAACCAGACCCATTGAGCAATTAATACTCACTTTTAAACCTATCATGTAGGTCGGGCGAGCGTAGCGACTCCCGACGCAATGATAATGTCGCATTTGCTATGTGACTCTCTACCGCTGTGGGCACTACGACATCGCCAGGCTCCAAATACAAGAAGGCCCGACTCGAAAGAGCTGGGCTTTTTTATGTCTGCAGAAAAGTGAAAAATACATTGCAGATATTATTCGCACAGTCTCCTATTCGCACAGTCTACACAACCTCCGTAGCGTGGGTTGAGTATCACGAAACCCGTGGATAAGGCTCACCACACATCTGTATGGTAAATATAGCGTTTCAGCAGCGAGCTTTACGAGTACTTTAGCGTAATTATGCTTGTGCGTAGTTAGATTTATTACCTAGCCAGCGATGAATTAAAGGGTCTATAAGGTCGGGGTTTTGCTTTAGCATTTGTTGAGCAATGGGCCTGACTTGATTTAGCGTGTGTTTATCTCGAGTAAGATCCGCTATTTTAAATTCTGCTAAGCCAGTTTGTTTAGTGCCGAGTACTTCACCTGGCCCACGTATTTCTAAATCTCGCTCTGCGATGACAAAGCCATCGTTACTGTCTCTTAATACACCTAAACGTTTTTGAGCGGTGTGAGAAAGAGGGGCATGATATAACAGTACGCAATGCGAAGCGGTTGCTCCTCGTCCTACGCGCCCGCGTAATTGATGTAATTGTGCTAATCCTAAGCGTTCAGGATTTTCTATGATAATTAAACTGGCATTGGGTACGTCTACACCTACTTCTATTACTGTTGTTGCAACAAGTACATGAATATTGCCTGCTTTAAAGTCGCTCATTATCGCTTGTTTTTCAGCGGCTTTCATACGGCCATGAACGAGCCCTACATTAAGCTCTGGCAACGCCTCTTTTAATTGTAATGCGCTGTCTTCAGCTGCTTGGCATTGTAGGGCTTCTGATTCGTCAATGAGGGTACATACCCAATAAACCTGTCTGCCTTGTTCGTTACAGGCAAGCTTAACACGGTTTATTATATCGTCTCGGCGTGTATCAGGAATGGCCACAGTGGTTATAGGTGTGCGCCCAGGTGGTAACTCATCTATCACTGAGGTTTCTAAATCGGCATAGGCCGTCATAGCCAATGTACGCGGAATGGGGGTTGCGGTCATGACTAACTGATGAGGGTAACAATTACCAAATTTGCCTTTTTCACGCAGTGAGAGGCGTTGATGAACACCAAAGCGATGTTGCTCATCGATGATAATTAATACTAAGTTGTTAAATTTTACCTCGTCTTGAAATAGGGCGTGCGTTCCTACTATCATTTGCGCTTCCCCTGAGGCGATTTTTTCAAGTGTATTAGTACGCTCTTTCCCTTTAGTTTTACCGCCTAGCCAGGCAACGTTAATCCCAAGACTTTCAAACCATTGCTTAAAATTTATTCCGTGTTGTTCAGAAAGGATTTCTGTAGGTGCCATTAGGGCAACTTGAAAACCTTGTGCTATTGCTGTTAATGCACTTAAAGCTGCAACCAGTGTTTTACCTGAGCCTACATCACCTTGTACTAATCGCATCATGGGGTAGGCATGCTGTAAATCCCCTTTTATTTCGGCTACAACTCTATTTTGTGCATTAGTCGGCGCAAAAGGGAGTTGCGCTAAAAATTGGCCCTCTAATGTATTTGTAGGGCTTAGGGAAACTGCCCTTACTTGCTGCCCTTGCTCGCGTACTTTTAATAAGCTTAAGTTTTGGGCAAGTAGCTCTTCAAACACTAAGCGTTGTTGTGCCGGATGCATGCCTTGTTCAAGCGAAATAATGTCAACATCATTCGCAGGGCGATGAAGTAGTAATAAAGCGTCACTTAATTGCATATGTGACGGTTGCCATTTTTCAGGGATAAGCTCTTCAACAGAATACTTATGTAATAAATCGATGGCTTGTTCACTTAACGCTCTAATTGATAATTGTTTTAAGCCTTCGGTGGTTGAATACACGGGGGTTAGTGTTGCGGCGGTTGGTTGCTCGTTTGGGGTATCGCTAATGCTGTATTCTGGGTGGCTCATTTCAAAACCAACGCGCCCGCGTCTTACTTCACCAAAGCAACGGATTATTTTGCCACTGCTAAATGCGTTTTTTTGCGCTGCTGTAAAATTAAAAAACCGTAAAGTAAGCCTACCTGTACCATCGTTTATTTGCACCACTAACATACGCCGTTTACCAAAGGTCACTTGGCTTGTTTCTATTGTTGCTTCAACAGTACAGTGGCTGTGTAAAGTAACATCGTTAATAGCATAAATACGGGTACGATCTTCATAGCGTAAAGGCAAATGAAAGAGCATATCTTGCACGGTAGCTATACCTAGCTTTTGTAGGCGTTCGGCCATTTTTGGTCCTACCCCTTTAAGTTCTGTAATAGGGTATTGGCTTAAGCTAGGTTTAGACAATGTAGGCTCAAATCTGTTTATTTGTGAATGAGTTAAGTGTACTCACAGGTTTGCTAAGCATCAAGCATGTTTTAAAGCTTGCCAAAACTGCTTGTTAGCGACTATTTCACCTTCTTCATCGAGTGGTGGGTAAGGTAGGTTTTTTAATCTACATTGTTTAGCAATAACTGGGTGATACCCTTCAAAATACATAGGGTGTTTAATCTCTTCACTTAGCATATCGCGCTTATATAGCCCTGCTTTTTCTCGTTGCTGTTGTGCTTCAAATAAAATAAGCGCAGCAGCTACTGATACATTAAGTGACTGCACCATGCCTTGCATAGGAATAATAATGTTTTGATCGGCGTGTTCTAGCGCGCGCTCAGAAATCCCCGTTTTTTCTTGGCCAACGATTATAGCTGTGGGTTTTGTGTAATCGATTTCTCTAAAATCTACAGCATCTTCGCTCAAGTGTGTTGCTAATATTTGTACATCTGGGTTGTGCTTTCGCATCATCGCAGCAGCATCATCAATATTTTTATGCAGGTGTGTTTCTAGCCAGTTTTTACTGCCGCCAGAAGTATTATTGGTCAGCCATTTTTGGTTTTCTGGCCATACAGCATGCACATGATGGCAACCTACTGCATCAGCACTTCTTACAATAGCTGAGAGATTATGATGTTTATGTACGTCTTCTAGGCAGACTGTTAGGTCTGTTTGGCGACGTGAGAGCACGTCTTTTATTCGTTGGTAGCGATTTTGCTGCATGGTGATCCTCTTTTTTGATAATTATACGTAATTTTATCTATTAAGGCATTACTGTGCGGCTAATTGGATTTTGCAAAGAGATTAGGGTCTCGGTTGATTGTATAGCCTCTATAGCTTGTATTTTATTAATGAGCACGTCTTGCAGATGGTCGATAGACTTGGCCATTACCTTTATAAAAATGCTGTAGTTACCCGTGGTGTAATAAGCTTCAACTACTTCTTCTAATGCTTCTAGTTTAATCAGTGTTTCTGGGTAGTCGCGAGCGTTGTTTAAGTTAATACCAATAAAGCAACATACATCGTAACCAAGTTGCTTTGTACTAATGCTTAATTGGGTGCCGGTAATGATGCCCGCTTGTTTCATTTTTTCTACGCGTACGTGAATTGTGCCGGCACTTACAGTAAACCGTTTAGCTAATTCTGCGTAGGCTGTACGGGCATTGGCCATTAGAGCGTGAAGTATCTTTTTATCGAGATTATCGATTTGATAATTTTCCATTATTTTTGCTTACTTAAATTAGTGAATCTACATTTTTATACCGTGTAAATTAATCGATTTTGCATATTAAAGCTATTTTTATTATGGGTTATTGAATTAAAAGTTTAAATCGTTACATTAACCTCATTAAAGGCGCCTACAGGGTGTTTTTTCATTAATAAGCAAGTAACAATAACTGGGAATGAGGCCAATTATTATGAGTTCACACTATGTGCAGCAACAGCAGCAAATAAGTAAAGTTAAGCAGTTTTTTTCACAGCAATTAGAGCAGCAACTAGGGTTAGTTGAAGTTCAGGCTCCTATTTTGGCCAAAGTAGGTGATGGCACACAAGATAACCTGAGCGGCCACGAGAATGCAGTTGCTGTTAACGTAAAAGCAATTACCGATAGCAGTTATGAAGTTGTTCATTCACTTGCTAAATGGAAGCGTAAAACGCTAGCAACTTACGGCTTTTCTGTAGGTGAAGGTATTTATACGCAAATGAAAGCGTTGCGCCCAGATGAAGACTCATTAAGCCCAATACACTCTGTTTATGTTGATCAATGGGATTGGGAGAAGGTAATTTGCCAACGTACTGAACGTACGCTTTCTACATTACAAGACACAGTTAAAGCCATTTACACTGGCATCAAGCAAACAGAGCAGTTTGTAAGTGAAAGCTTTGGTATAGCCCCATTCTTACCCAGTGAAATCACGTTTATACACAGTGAGCAATTACGCAAAATGTACCCTGACTTTAGCGCAAAGCAACGCGAAAAAGCCATTGCACAAGAGTACGGTGCGGTATTTTTAATTGGTATTGGTGGTGCATTAGGTGATGGTAAAATCCATGATGTACGCGCTCCAGATTACGACGATTGGTCTACCCAAACGATTGACGGATACACAGGATTAAATGGCGATATTTTAGTGTGGAACCCTGTGTTAGAAGATGCCTTTGAAATATCATCTATGGGTATTCGTGTAAGCCCTGATGTATTAAAAGCGCAATTGAGCATAACAGGCGATGAAGAACGCCTAGCATTCGATTGGCATAAAGCATTACTAGAAGAGGCTTTCCCACAAACAATTGGTGGCGGAATAGGGCAATCGCGCTTAGCAATGTTATTACTGCAAAAGCAGCATATTGGACAAGTCCAAGTAGGTGTATGGCCAAAGCAAACGCACGATACGGTAAGTGGCTTACTGTAAATTATAAAGGGCGCTAAATGCGCCCTAATGTGTTTTAAAGTTTATTTCTACTTTATTGTTTTGTAGGTTTATATTGCAAGGTGGGTAGTTGCGGGTAGTTTTTAATACTTTATCAAAAATATGGATCTCTACCCCTGAGTGTAATGATGTATTAACGACGAGATTTGCATCGCTTAGTAGGTCGTGGAGTTCATGATCTAGGCTAGATAACTTTTTCTCTAGCTGCTCTGCTTGTTGGCAATAATGCTGCTGTGTTGCGCCAATTTTTTTAATGAGCAGATTCTTCTTTTCTATATCTTTTACTTTATCTGCTTTTTCAAGTGCTGCTTGAAGGGTATCAAGCTGCTCATCGGTTTTTGCTAAGTCTTTAAAGCAGTTATCTGTGTCGGCTGTTATTTCAGCGCCGGATGCGGCTAAATTGATAGCCATTTTTGCACCTGATTCATTGCCTATTTCGCCAGCAATTAACACGGTTGCATCAAGAATCTCTCCACCAAAAATTTTCCCTTTGGGTAACTCTGTTTGGCCAACTTGTAATAAGTGTTTTGCTTTAATAGCACAATGGCTGGCTTGGCGGTCTATAAAGATGTTTTTGCCCTGCATATAACAGTATTGTGCGTGAGATACATGAACATCACCTTCACTTTTAATAGAGCACGACAAAGTTTTATCTTCGAGCTTTTGATGGCCAATAATGCCTTGCTTTACAGTGATGTTTCCGCCGGCTGATAATTCGCCAGATTCGACCGTGCCAAAAACAGTAATGTCGCCTTTTGCGGTGACTCGCATTCCTGGGTCAATGTTTTTAGTCACAATAACACTGCCTTCAAAATCAATATGGCCGCTTTTAACATCTACATCAGAGATGGTAAAAATATCATCAACTCGCATACCGTTAGGTATTTCTACGGGGACCCCCGCTGTTGTAGAAACAAGCTCGAGCGGATTTGTTTTTGATATTTCGGCGCCTTCGCCTGCCACTAACTTTTTATTTTCACCGGGTTTAGCCGGTAGTATGTCACCTACTACAGTGAATCCTTCTTTACCGGGAGTTGCAGGTTGCTGGCGGATCAGTACAGTGCCGGGCTCTACGCTTGCCAGTTTACCAAAGTCGCGCATATCAACACTGCCATCTTCCTTCATTTTTGGTGCTTTTAGGCGATCTTTGAGGGTTTCTACCATAGCTACAAATTTTGTTGCTGTGCCTTCGGCTGGCAGGCGGCCTTTGGCTAGAATCCCTTTTGCCACTGTACCTGGGGGTAAGTTAAATTGTTTATCTAAAAGCTGCTCTAAAAAAGCTTGTTTGTAACCACGTACAACCCCTGCTTTTATGAGTTGTTTTTTGCCCTCTTCTAACGAAAGTACTTTACCACCATAAGCTAAGGTTAGCTCACCTATGGCTTGCATTTTATCTTCACTTAACGTTACCACAAGCGATGCATCGTGCTTACTTGCTACAACCAAGGTTGGCTCATTATTTTGCGCTTTAAAAAAATTATCAATAGCCTCGTGGTCAATTTTGCATTCGCAAAACGTCGACTTCTCGAGTGCATCAATTATAAAAGCGGCGCTAGGTGGAGCGTGCTTACTTACATCAAGTAATACGTTCCCATTATTGGCAAGCTTAAACACTAGTTAATCCTTTTCTACTACTAAAGTTAAGATTGATTTTATTGCATGATTACAGAGTGCTAGATATTTACATGTGAGTCAAGAAAGGGAGATAAACAAAGGCTAGCAATAAAAAATAGAGCTATAAAGGGGGTTTATAGCTCTGTATTTATTAATTAGTTGAAGGAAGTTCCATTATGCCGTCAATTTCAACTTGTGCGCCTTTTGGTAGAGCACGTACACCTAATGCTGCACGGGCAGGATAAGGCTGCTTGAAATATTGGCTCATTACTTCATTCACAGTGGCAAAGTTTGATAAGTCTGTTAGGTAGATATTAATTTTAACAAGATCTTGGATTTTACCGCCTGCTTCTTCGCAAACCGCTGTAATGTTTTTAAATACTTGATGTGTCTGCTCGCTAAAGTCTTCTGAAACCATTTCCATTGTTTCTGGGACAAGTGGAATTTGTCCAGATAAATAAACGGCAGTACCTACTTTAACCGCTTGGCTATAAGTGCCGATGGCAGCAGGTGCTTTTTCGGTAGAAATAAATGCTTTATTCATGAGTTTCCTATTTTACTTTTTACGATAGACTCTTTGCACATCAGGCATCACGCGAATGCGGCGCATAATATTAGCAACATGGACGCGGTTTTTAACGGTAACGCCCAAGTCTATCACATATAAATTACTTTCTTTTTCGTCGGTAGTGATCTCAACAATGTTGGCTTGGGTTGTAGCAACAACATTTGTGAGTTTAGCCAAAGCCCCTTGGTGATTAATTATTTCCACCCGTAGCGCAGCTATATATTCTTTTTCTGGATTGTCATCCCATTTTACAACCAAGTATTTTGAGCGTTCGTTTTCCCAGCCGCGAATGTTTTTACATTCTTGGCGGTGAACGGTAAGCCCTTTACCTTGGCTAATATGTGCAGTGATGGCATCCCCTGGTACAGGTCGGCAACACTTAGAATAATTAACCAACATGCCTTCGGTACCAATAATGGTTGCTTTGGCTTGTTTGCTAATATCTGACAAGTCGTCGCTTTCTTCTTGCAATAAGCGTTTAGCGATTAACACGCTCATTAAGTTACCTGCGCCTATTTCTACTAGTAATTCTAATACTGTAGATAGCTCGTGCTCTTCGAGTACGCGGGCTATATTTTCATCGGCAATGCTGTCGAGCTTATTTTCACCTAAGGCAGAATCGAGTAAGCGTCGGCCTAATAACAATGCTTCTTCTTGGTGTTGGCTCTTAAGATAGTTTCTTATCCCTAAACGGGCTTTACCTGTAACTATAAAGTTTAACCAGGTTGCATTAGGGTGTGCACCCGAGCTGGTAATAATTTCAACACTTTGCCCAGTATCTAAGGCTTTGCTTAGTGGGTAAGGTTTACGGTTTACCCTTGCACCAACACAAGTGTTACCCACATCAGTATGCACCGCGTAAGCAAAATCAACCGCGGTAGCGCCCATTGGCAACTCTACTATGCGGCCATCGGGGGTAAATACGTATATTTCTTCTGGGAACAGCTCGGTTTTAACGTTCTCGACAAATTCGAATGATGAGCCGGCACTTTGCTGAAGCTCCAGCAAACTTTGCATCCATTGACGCGCACGCTGTTGAGCTGTGTTACCCGCGCCATCACCGGCTTTTTTATACATCCAGTGCGCAGCAACCCCTTTATCGGCCATGTGATCCATGTCATGCGTACGCACTTGTATTTCTACCGGAATACCGTGTGGGCCTACTAATGACGTATGCAAAGACTGATAACCATTTGTTTTAGGTACGGCAATATAGTCTTTAAAACGCGTTTCGATAGGTTTATACAGGTTATGTGCAACACCTAACACGCGATAACAGGTATCCATTGCATCTACGTTTATTCTAAAGGCGTAAATATCCATTACCTCATTAAAAAGCAGCTCTTTATTTAGCATTTTTTTATAAATGCTATAAAGGTGTTTTTCGCGCCCAGAAACCGTAGCCTTAATACCAGACTCTTCAAGACGTGCTTCTATTTCGGTTTGAATGTTAGAAATAACTTCTTTGCGATTACCTCGCGCTTTTGCCACTTCAGATTTAAGTGCGCGATGACGCATAGGGTATAAAGCCTGAAAACCTAAATCTTCTAGCTCATTTTTAATATCGTGAATACCTAAACGGTTTGCAATAGGTGCGTAAATTTCAAGTGTTTCACGGGCAATACGACGGCGCTTATCAGGGCGCAGAGCGCCTAATGTACGCATATTATGAGTACGATCGGCCAGTTTAATTAAAATAACCCGAATGTCTTGGGTCATAGCCATGATCATTTTTCGGTAGTTTTCAGCTTGAAATTCTTTTTTGTCTTTAAAGCTGAGCTTATCGAGCTTACTTACCCCTTCAACAAGTTCGGCAACCGTATCGCCAAATATTTCGGCTAAGTCCTGTTGGCTAAAATCGGTATCTTCAATAACGTCATGCATTAGCGCGGCCATAAGTGTTTCATGGTCAAGGTGCATGCCAGCAAGAATTTGGGTTACTTCAACAGGGTGAGTAATGTACGGCTCGCCGCTTGAGCGAGTTTGCCCCTCGTGAGCCTCTCGGGCTACCACGTAGGCTTTTTGCACTAGCTCTACTTCAGCAGCAGGCAAGTATTCAGATATTTTCTTTTTAAGACCTTCAAAAAGATACATTCACACTCCAATGTTCTCGTGAAGCAATAAGTAACGGTAAGTAATAGAATATACGATGAAAAGAGGGGATTGCCAACGGCTAGAGTAGAAATACTGAGCCGTTGACTAAATCAAACCGGGTGGTTGATTATTGATTACCGCCAACAATAGCAGCAACCGCAGCTAATTCAGCTGCTTCTTGGTGTTGTTGTTCTTCACGGTCAATAACGTCCATTGATGAACTATCAACTAAACCTTTTTCGATTTCACGTAGAGCGATAACGGTTGGTTTGTCATTTTCAGCGTCTACTAGTGGGTCTTTACCACCAACAGCAATTTGGCGGGCACGACGAGCCGCAACTAAAATTAAGTCAAAACGATTACCAATTGCATCTACTGCATCTTCAACTGTTACGCGAGCCATCTCAGCACTCCAAAATAATTTAAAAGCAAAGGCGTAGTTTACTGCAAGCAGCTTGTTTCGCCAATAGCCAGTGGTTAATTTTTACCAGTTTTCCCTGTAAAGGGCATAAATGGCTTATTTAAGTAAGTTTGTAATTAAATCGTGATGACGACTAGCTTGGGCTTTTAAGGTTAAGCGCTGCGCTAATACGATAGTTTCAATATTGCTAAGGGCGGTTTCAAAATCATCGTTAACTACAACATAATCATATTCATTGTAGTGCGATGTTTCTGATTGCGCTTTAGCCATACGCCCAGCGATGACCTCGGCAGAATCTTGGCCTCGGTTATTTAAGCGCTGCTCAAGCTCTGCTTTTGAAGGAGGCAAAATAAAAATTGTTTGCACGCTTGGCATAATTTCGCGCACTTGCTGCGCACCTTGCCAGTCAATATCTAAAAATACATCAATACCGGCATCCAGCTGGGACTCAATAGCCTGCTTTGAAGTACCGTAGTAATTATCGAATACTTGCGCCCATTCAAAAAAATCATCTTTAGCAATTAATGCTTTAAATTCATCGGCGCTTACAAAGTGATAATGCACCGCGTTTTCTTCACCAGGGCGAGGGCTTCGGGTGGTATGCGAGACCGATACTTTCATATCTGCATGTTTTTTTAATAACGCCGTGATTAAGCTAGATTTACCCGCACCAGAAGGTGCCGATAAAATAAATAAGTTTCCGCGAGTTTGAGCCATGTTTTTCTCTACTTAAAATAAACAGGCTTGGACTAAATCAATAATCCAAGCCTTTAATTACTCTATTGTACTTTATTTAACTAATTGTGCTCAAGTAAGTAGCACACAAGTACAATTACTCAATATTCTGGATCTGCTCTCTCATCTGCTCAATAAGCACTTTTAGCTCTACAGCTGCATTAGTAATATCGCTATTAATAGACTTAGAGGCTAGGGTGTTTGCTTCGCGGTTAAACTCCTGCATCATAAAATCTAAACGGCGGCCACACGCGCCACCTTTATTAAGAATTTTTTTAGTTTCTTTTACGTGCGATTTTAAGCGGTCGAGTTCTTCGGCAACATCTTGCTTTTGCGCAAGGTAAATAAGCTCTTGTTCAAGGCGAGATTCGTCAATGTCGGTTTTTAAGTCTTCAAGCTTTTGGTTAAGCTTTTCACGCTGCCACTTTGCTATTTCTGGTAAGTGACTTTCTACTACAGTAACTTGCTCAAGTATGGCATCAAGGCGAGTGGCAATCATTTCTTCTAAATTTGCGCCTTCATCGCCACGGGCTGATTTAAAATCTTCAACTACTTGGTCAAAGCCCGCTATAAGTGCTTTATTTACAGTATCTAAATCGAGCTCCTGTGCTTCCATTACGCCAGGCCAGCGCAGTATATCAACAGGGTTAATGTCGCCACTGCTTTGTTGCTGCACCCATTTAGCACTATTTATTAGTTGCTCAGCAAGTGACTCATTAATTGATAGCTCACCCACGTGTGCTGGATTTGCAACAAACTTTAAAAACACTTCAACTTTACCGCGTTGCAAATTTTTACGTAAACGCTCACGAATTACCGGCTCCATGCCACGAAATTGCTCTGGTGCGCGAATAAACGTTTCAAGGTAGCGCTGGTTTACTGAACGAATTTCCCAGGTGCCAGTGCCCCAATCGCCTTTAATTTCGCGACGCGCATAAGCAGTCATACTGTGGATCATGGATAAGTTCCTAAAATTTATTAATACAATATTGCGATGATTATACCGTAACACTGCTTAACCTCTAGAGAAAATTTATTACGCTGAATATTTTACAATCAGCATGGCATCTACCTGCACATGCACTTATAATGTCGCAAATTCAGAATTAAGGGGATCGTCAATGCGTCCAAGCGAAAGAACACCTAACCAAATTAGACCGGTATCATTTACACGTAATTACACATTACACGCTGAAGGCTCAGTACTTGTTGAGTTTGGTAATACCAAAGTACTTTGTACTGCTACGGTTGAAGCAGGTGTACCACGTTTTATGAAAGGCCAAGGTAAAGGTTGGATCAACGCTGAATACGGTATGCTACCGCGCTCAACGCATACGCGTAACGCACGTGAAGCAGCACGTGGCAAGCAAGGCGGTCGTACTATGGAAATTCAACGCTTAATTGCTCGCGCATTAAGAGCTGCAGTAGATTTAAAAGCGCTTGGCGAAAACACCATTACAATTGACTGTGATGTAATTCAAGCTGATGGCGGAACACGTACTGCATCTATTAGTGGTGCATGCGTGGCTTTAGTTGATGCACTTACTCACATGCGCGCTAAAGGAATGATCAACTCAAACCCACTTAAGCACATGATTGCTGCTATTTCGGTAGGTATTTATAAAGGCCAACCAATTAGTGATTTAGAGTACCTTGAAGATTCTGAAGCCGAAACCGATATGAACGTAATTTTAACTGAAACAGGTAAAATTATTGAAGTACAAGGTACCGCAGAGGGCGAACCATTCTCGTTCGACGAATTAGATGAGCTACTTACACTGGCTAAACATTCAATCCGTGAAATTATTGACGTTCAAAAACAAGCGTTAGCATAAGCGAGTACCCCAATGAAAGATTATCAAAAAGAGTTTATTGAATTTGCTTTAGAAAAGCAGGTTTTAAAATTTGGCGAGTTTACCCTTAAATCAGGTCGTACAAGCCCATACTTTTTTAATGCTGGCCTTTTTAACACAGGACGTGATTTAGCACGTTTGGGTCGTTTTTATGCATCAGCCCTCGAAGACGCTGCAATAGAATATGACGTTTTATTTGGCCCAGCTTATAAAGGTATTCCTATTGCAACCACTACCGCAGTAGCGCTGGCAGATCACCATGATAAAGATGTACCTTATTGCTTTAACCGTAAAGAGAAAAAAGCACATGGTGAGGGTGGTACATTAGTAGGTTCTGCATTAACGGGCAAAATTATGCTGGTGGATGATGTGATCACCGCAGGCACTGCGATTCGTGAATCAATGGAAATCATTGCCGATAACGGCGCAGACCTAAGTGGTGTACTAATAGCACTTGATCGCCAAGAAAAAGGCAAAGCTGAGCTTTCAGCTATTCAAGAGGTTGAGCGCGACTTTAATACCAAAGTGATCTCTATTGTAAAATTAGCTGATCTTATTAGTTACCTTGAGAGCCAAGGTACAATGGATGAGCATTTAGCATCAGTTAAAGCATACCGAGATCAATACGGTATTGCCTAACTAAAAAAGCCTCGCAATTGCGGGGCTTTATTTTGACCACAGTAAATAGAGCTAATAATGAAAGATGTATTTAAACCTAACGGCCTTGGTATAAAGCGTATATTTAAAGCAACGTATTGTTCGTACCTTGGTTTTAAAGCGGCCTTTATAGAAGAAGCGGCTTTTAGGCAAGAGTTGCTACTTAGCATTATTTTGCTACCCATTTCTTTTTGGCTAGCCTCATCGGTATTACATTGGGCATTGTTAGTAAGTACATTACTGATCATATTGATTGTGGAATTACTTAATTCAGCAATAGAAGCGCTCACTGATCGCGTAAGTACAGAGCGCCATGTATTATCGGGGCGTGCGAAAGATATGGGATCTGCAGCGGTAACACTCTCATTAATGATCCTTACGATCGTGTGGGGTGCTAGTTTGTATATAAAGTTATTTCAGTAAACCCTCTATATAAACCAATTAATACACCTAAAATGTTAATAAAGTGCTAGTTATGTTGTGTTTTTAGCGCATTTGGCTCAAATAATCAGCGAGCAGTCATTTATTTCAAGTTTTCTTTAAAAAAGGGTTGATCTGTTTTCGG
>NZ_DJHW01000068.1:0-2650 GCF_002433295.1 Pseudoalteromonas sp. UBA6610
GTAAACACATTTCAGGACAAGACACTGTACATTTAACAAAAAGCCCATCAAAGATGGGCTTTTAATTATTTACTGTACATTATGGCTATTAAAACGTAGCCGATAACGTCAGTGCTGCTGTACGTGGCGCACCAATAAAGTAAGTGCTGCCATTACCCGTACCACCCGCTAAATAGCTTTTATCGGTAACGTTATAAACAACAAAGGCAACATCAATAGCTTTAAATGGTCCTGCGTTTATATCGGTTGCGTAACCTGCGTTTAAATCAACCACGGTATAGCCATCAACTTCGCCACGCTCACCGGTGTATTTAGCCGATAAACCAAAGCGGAAATCACCGCTAAAGTAATCGGTCGATAGCACAAATAAGTCATCTACTGAGTCTATTACTTTTTCACCGGCTTCAAACCCGGGTGCATCGCCTTTGTACTCTGAGTCATTATTCGTGTACGAGCTATATACACTCCATTGTGGGCTTAGCATGTAACTTGCCGACAGCTCTAAACCTTGCGATTCAATACCCCCTACATTTAAGTAAGAGCCATTTGTACCTATGGTGTAATCAATACCGCCGGTGTCACTACCTGGGGCAATAAACGTAATACGGTTATCAAATTCAATTGAATACGCTGTTGCGGTCAGGTTTAGCGCGTTATTTTGATAGCGCACACCTAAATCGATGTTTTCAGCGGTTTCAGCTTCAATGGCTGATAAATCAGAGCTGTCGCGCTCAAGCACCCCGTCTTTAATAGCAGCAAAGTTTTCGCTGTAGCTGGTAAATAGCTCGGTTGAGTTATTTAGCTGATACAAAATACCACCACTAAATAACACATCAGAGTCACTATTAACTTTAGCGGTTGTGGCATTTTGATAATGGTCGTACTTTTCAATATCAACAAGGTACTTTTTAACACCTACGTTAAGCGTGAAATCGCCAAGGGCCATTGAATCCTGCGCGTACCATTTAAGGGTGTCGGTCTCAAAGGTGTTTTTATACTGGGTCCAGTATGGCGTGCTATCAAAGTGATGGTAAATGCTGGCATTAATTACTTTGTGCCAATCGCGAGACTCGTCACGGTCGCTTTGCTCATACCAAAAACCGGCTTCTATGTCGTGCATCCCAAACGTAGCTTGGTAGTTGGCAGTAACCCCTAAGCGGTCTTTTTTGTAATGCGTATGACGATACGACATTACAGGTATTGCCGTATCATCGTAACATGCTGGGTTTAAACCAGGGCCCGACTCCCACGGCCAGCTTAAACTTGCCGTACATCCTTCGTTTGGTGCCAGTGCGTTACCTGCGCTATCTACAAAACCGTAAGAGCCTGCGTTAGTGCCGCCCTCTGTGGTTGGGTTGCCGTTTTCATCTACTGGAGTTGTTAAATACGGTGGGATCCAATCGCCACGGCCCGAGTTTTTATGATAATAAGGGCTCACTGTAATAAGCGATGTTGGCGAAAGCGCATACTCAAACTTTAAATACGCTAGTGTATTTTCGCGCAGTGTACCCCAGCCCTCAGCAAACATTTGGTCGTAATGTGGAACGCCTGTCCAGTTCCACGTTAGCTGATCCCACTCTGGCGTTTGTTCAAATTGCGCAAGACTTACACTGTTGTAGTTAGTCTCGCTTACATCATCGTAAGATAAACGCCCTGTAATTGTTAAATCAGCAAGCGTTGTTACAAATTTAAGCTCTGCGTGTTGGTTATCTTTTCCGCCGTTGCTACCCGAGCCAATCCAGCGGCTAGTATCAGTTTGCGAGTAACTTACATACGCTTGTGTATTATCAAATAAAGTACCCGTTTCGTGCTTAACGTAAAAGCGGGTCGCATCGTGACTACCCGAGGTGTAAGCAAAAGTGGTGCTGCTATCAAGACTTGGCGCTTTACTTACAAAGTTAAATGTACCGCCTAGTGCCTCAAGCGATGCCGATTTAATATCTGAGGTGCCTTGGCCTACTTCTACAGTGGCTAAATTTTCAGTGTCTAGGTAACGGTTTGCTTTAGCGCCACCACCATAGTTTGAGCCACCGTTAGGAATACCATCAACGGTCATCCCTAATTGCTGCTGGTTTGAGTCAATACTAAAACCACGCATAGTGATTGTGGTAGACCAGTCATCGCCACCAAATGCATCGCCTTCGTTTATGCTAATGCCAGGTAAGTTATCGATAACCGATAACACACTCGAAACCGTTGTTTGTTGATCAAGCATTGCAGGCTCAATCACATTATTTGCATAACTGGTTGGTTTTGCAGTAACGGTTATTTCTTCTATTTCGTTGTCATTTGCATAAGCTGACGTTGATACAGCCATAGCAATTGCCATGCTCAAAATCGATTTATTAGTTAAAGCGTACATTGTGATCCCGTTTGGTTTTAATTATCTAAAGTAATTATGAAAGCGGGCACAGTATGATTTCGAATTATGACAACAAAAATGAAGTTTATTTACAGGGGTGTTAAAAAAATGTGGGGTTTTTATGGCTTTGTTATGTCATTTGTAAGTCAGCCTAAGCACAAAAACCTAGGCTGAATTATATATAAATACTAGGGCGTGTTGATCTTTGCGGATTGAAATTTGTTCAATCTAGGGGTGATTAAATCGCGGCACGAGGTTTGTAACCTAGTGGGCTAAGTAAAAACCGAG
>NZ_DJHW01000095.1:0-21471 GCF_002433295.1 Pseudoalteromonas sp. UBA6610
GGCGAATACCACTTTGAAGCTAAAAAGCTCTATGCTAAACACTACGAGCATAGCGACCCTAAGCAACCTAAAGTATTTATTTCTGAGCTATTAGTAGAAAAGTGTTCACCAGAGTTACAAGCCATTGTGACAGATATGGTAGAGCAAATAGATGAAAACGCAGTAACTGCCGATAACTTTTTATACTCAGGTACCCATTGGCAAGTAAGTAGCGATACATACAAGCAGTTACTTGCTGAAAGTGAGTACGCAGCGTGGATGTCGGCATGGGGCTACCGTGCAAACCACTTTACTGTAAATATTAATATGCTTGCTAAGTTTGATAATATTCAGGATGTTAACCAAGCACTTAAAGACGCAGGCTTCGCCCTAAATACATCAGGCGGCGAAGTAAAAGGCTCACCAGAGGTATTATTAGAGCAATCATCAACCCTTGCAGATGAGTATGCTGTCACCTTTAGCGACGGTGACCTGCGCATCCCTAGCTGCTTTTATGAGTTTGCCATTAGATACCCTAAAGCCGATGGCGAGCTTTACACGGGGTTTGTTGCAGCCTCTGCTGATAAAATCTTTGAAAGCACTAACGCGCGTTAAAAATAAAACATGCCTTAATGTTTTAACTTAAAAAAAGCCCGTTTGGGCTTTTTTTTATGACAAAAATATTTAGAACATTTACACTAAGTTTTATGCCTGTATTTACTAAATTTTTGATTATCTTGCATGTACTGCTTATATCATCATTGAGCCATGCAAATGAACCACTTACATTACTCTCTAGAGCGAATGCGTCTACTGATGGCTTTTTAAACTCAGATAAAACGTTCGAAAGCCTGCTCAATCATACAATTTATACTAAATTGCAGTGGACCAACCAAGCTCGTTTAATCAAGCGTCTTATGGGTAATGAAGCAGTATGCAGCTACGATATAATAAAAACGCCCGAACGTGAAAAACATATTTTGTTCTCAAATATACCAACTACTATTTACGAGCAACGAAAAATATACGCATTTAAACGCACCTTACAAAACTTTCCTGAACGAGTCTCTGTTGCTCAACTACTAGAAAAAGACTTTACCCTTGCCGTAGACTCAGGAACGAGTTATCAAAAACTTGAGCCTGTTTTAACAAAGTATAATGAGCAAATTGCAGCGATAAGCTCAGAAGATACCAGCTCTCAACTGCCTCAACTTCTCATCCATAATAGAATAGACATGATTGTCGATTACGAGGTTAACGTAATTGGTGCACTCACCAGTGAGCAACTAGAACAAATAGATAGTCGTGAAATAGCTGAATTTCCAGAATTTGTTAATGGCTACTTTGCATGTAGTAAGTCAGAGCTTGGCGAAAAAGTAATAAAAACCATCAATATTTTAATGAACACCCCCGAAATTTACGACCGCTTACAAAAAAGTTTACAACAAGCCTATAGTGCTGATACATCTAGCGCTATGATGCTTGCTTACTCTCAAGAGCACGTATACTTAACCTCTGATGAGTAAAATCAATCGTCAAGATAAACTCAACAAATCAACATAAGCCAATGATTTTAATAGCAAATAAATTATTTTGAATTTATTTAAAATTTTTATTGCGCTGGATAAAAACCTACATTATTATCTCGCCGCTTCTTGATGATAGCCAATCCGAGTACATTACAAACCCCGTTTGTAGCAAGGCGATAGAGCAACTATCCAAGAGTGAATTTAACTGTGCGTTTGCACTATTGATCTCACTCAACTGACTCGTGGATACACCATACCCGAGCAGTTGCTTAATTGACTCGGAAAATAAAATGGCTTTATCAACACAACAACAAGACACCGTAACTAAAGTACCTGCAGCAGCGGTTGCTGCAAATCAAGCAATTGATTACGCGCAACCGAGTATTGCCCACATTGAACAACTTGCTTCACAATTTGGCGCACCTCTAATGGTGCTTGACTGCGACGCTATACGCCGTCAATACCGTGCACTTAAACATGCACTGCCTGGCGTTATGTTACATTTTGCTTTAAAGCCTTTACCGCATGCTGCTGTTGTGCGCACTTTGTTAGATGAAGGCGCAAGCTTTGATTTAGCAACCAGTGGCGAAGTTGACCTAGTAGCAAGCCAAGGCGTACCAAGCGAGCGTACAATTCACACGCACCCAATAAAGCGCGACAGTGACATTCGCGACGCACTTGCCTACGGCTGTACAGTGTTTGTGGTGGATAACATTAACGAGCTTGAAAAGTTTATTGCCTATAAAGATCAAGCCGAAATTTTAGTGCGTTTAAGCTTTCGTAATAAAGATGCATTTGCTGACTTATCTAAAAAGTTTGGCTGCAGCCCTGAGGCGGCAATCGACATTATTAGCCTTGCCCAGCAACTTGGTATTCGTATTAAAGGGTTATCGTTTCATGTTGGCTCGCAATCACCTAACCCAACTAAATACGTTGAAGCGATAAATGCATCTGCAAAAGTGGTTAAACAGGTGGCTGAGTTAGGCTTACCAGCACTTAGTACGCTCGATATTGGTGGTGGGTTTCCTGTGCCGTACAGCGCAGATGTGCTACCAATTGATGTATTTTGTGCGCCTATTAATATCGCGTTGGCACAATTACCAGAAACAATGCAAATTATTGCTGAACCTGGCCGTTTTATTGTAGCAAGTAGTGTAACCAGTGTTGCCTCTATAATGGGACAAGCCACGCGCGAAGGTAAAACATGGTACTACTTAGATGATGGCGTTTATGGCTCTTTTAGCGGTTTAATGTTTGATGAAGCAGCCTACCCTATCGATAGTGCAAAACAAGATGGCGAGCGTTTTGAGTCGGTACTTGCAGGCCCAACATGCGACAGTATAGATGTAATAAGTGATTCAATTATGCTACCAAAACTAAACAATGGCGATTTAATTATTAGCCGTATGATGGGTGCCTACACACTTGCTACAGCAACCGACTTTAACTTTTTTAAACGTGCTGAGGTCGTTGTATTAAACGAGCAAATGCACAGCCAAGTATTAACAGGTTAAGAAAATAAGTTCCTCGCTATAGGTACGCTGGCTTGTACCTATACATTTCAACGCAGTTGCTCATTCCAACTGCGTTTTTTTATTGCGTTAAATAACTGGGGCTTGTTTACCTTTTTGCTCAACAGAGCAGGCTCTAATAAAAGCAACCTGCGCTACTTATTACAAAAATAATGGTTTATAGTCGTTTTCTAACTGTTCAAACGATAAGTCAACTATAAATTTGCCAAAGCTTAGCCACGTTGCTAAACCTCGTAAATCTTTAAAATGTGGTGGTACAAATTTTGGGCTTTCTATTACACCTAAACTATGTAATTGCGATATAAGTCTAAAATCATCAATCGATATTTTTCCGACCAACAATAATGGCAGCTGATCAATGCGCCCAAGCTGTATAGCAACACGAATTAAGTTATATACCAGCACAAATCCTTTAATGTAAGCAATATCCTTAGTAAAAGGTAAGCCTGTTGCCGTGCTGCCTCTAAATACACGTTGTGCTAACGTATAGCTTTCATCTTTTGAAAGCCCTTGCGCTAAATAGTCACGGTATATATCAACAAACTCCGCACCATCAATCACTTTAGTAACTGCTTGAATACGATTTACTAACTTTGATAAACGCCTAGGTGTTGATTTAAGGGTAATTATTTCGGTTAAAACAGCTAAGCCTTCTTGAGTCACTGTTGAGCTTGGCGTCCCTTTACTTAAACAGGTTAAATAAGGCTGAGCTAGCCCGTTTTGCGTTGTACCTACGTGTATCCACCCTTCGTGCACTTCTAAAATATCGAGCTCACGCTGTGAGAATTTAACATCTTGATTTAGCTTAATGTTATTTGCACCTGCAGCAGCATCACTGACAATCCCATCGCTGAGCATAACCTCTACATTAATACCCGCCATACTGCTATTTACTTGCCCAGACAGAATACGCACGGCATCACTTGCATTAATATTTTTAGGATCATCAGGCAAAATATCGGCTATTAATAAGTTTTGCAGTGGTTTTTCTAGCATATTGGCAAGTTCGAACAGTGAAGGTTCACCCGCATGAAATAAATCTTTTGGGTGACCAAAAAGCTCTACCGACAAATCATGAAACTCAGGCGCTCCTCTATACTCAAGCATACTGAGCACCGTTTTATACTCACTACACATTTTACCCATGTATTGAGAAATAGGATTTAGCTGACCTAACTGGTTAATAATATTGCGGTGCAAGTTAGAAAACGCTTGGCGTAATTCGCTGGGGACAAATCCTAAATCTCGTTGCTGGTAATAGGCGCTATCGATTAGCGGATTTTTTTGGCACTTTTGCCTAAAAAACGTCTCTTTGATTTGTTTATCCCAGTTAATGGCATCGAGTATTCTAATGGGTGTTTGTAAAGCAATTAATTGCTCTGAGAGTTCGCGAGTTTTAAGGAGTAAAGCCTTGTCTATCATGGTGTAAGCTCAACAAAAAATGAGGCTTGAGCATAAGGTAAAATCAGTTAATAGCAAGATTATTTTAGCGCTTATTAGCCATTGTTTTTACGGTGATCGACCCTCATATATAAAACGTAATAGCTTTAAACAATAAAGGGTTAATGATGAAAAACGAACTCGATAACAAGCAGATCCTCTCTGTATACGAACGTATTCAGCAGCGCGGTAAACAAAATGATATTGGTAAACATTATCAAGGTGTTACGGCTTACTCTGACATTGACGGCTACACTATTTACTTAGAAGGTAGCGGCGTATTGTTGCGCTTTGGGTTTCATAATGCTTATCACCTAGATTATGAGCATGACAAACATAAAGACGACTTTTTAAAAAAACTATACAACATTGCTAATGAGGAATAATGCAGCCAAGACGCATTCGTAAACGCACCACAAACAAGCAAACCATCTCGTTTATAAACCAAGTAATTACTGAGCTGCAAGCGCACCCAGAAAAGCTGGAGATAATCCGTCGAAACCTTAATGAATACCGCGAACAGACTCACCTTAAACGCGGTTTTTTGCTGGCTATTGAACGCTTTGACTGGGTGTTTGAGGCCAGTAACGATGTTAATTTTATATGCCAACAAATCTTAGCCGATGATTACATAGGTAATCGCCTTAGACGCTACCCACTATTATTCAAAGGCGTTATTAATAGCGCCTAATTTACACGCCTTTTTTAACCTTAACTCCTCCTCTTATAACCAATACACACTGCTACTTTTTTAATTAGTACACTAATTAAACATGTAAAATGGTTACGTTTGCTTATTTAAAATACCCTTCGTACTCTAACTATTACCATTCTAACGAATATTTATCTTTTTTATTACTCATACCCCGTAAACAAATCCTTACTATTTTCACCATTTAAAAATAGAAACATAACTCACTGAATATAAATAATTTTATTAATAAAGACCTGCATATGGCACTACTACAAATTAACCCGTTTTTATTAATAATCCATCTACATCTTGGTATCTGGTTGTTTACTTGCGCCTTGAATTGTTAGAGCTATTACATTAAGCTTATCTTTATTGAACGTTCAATTAATAAAAATTATGCCTAAAGTCGGAATGGAACCTGTCAGGCGTCAGCAGCTAATTGACGCGACCATTGAGTCAGTTGCACAGCGCGGTTTGCAAGGAACAACCATTAACACCATCAGTAAAAATGCGGGTTTATCATCTGGCATTATTAGCCATTACTTTGGTGGTAAGCAGGGGTTAATAGAGGCAACCGTTAGGTATTTGTTATCGAATTTAAAAAATGAATTAATTGAAAAAGTTGAGCCAACCACCAGCGCAATTGAGCGTTTGATGTTTATTGTTGAGGCCAACTTTGCACTTGTTCAACAGCGCAACGACACCACACGTACGTGGTTAAGTTTTTGGGCGCAGTCAATGCACGATCAAGAACTGTACAGGCTGCAAAATGTAAACAGTAATCGCTTGCAAAGTAATTTAGCATTTTCTTTTAAGCAACTAATGCCCGTAAAGCAAGCAAAACAAGCTGCAGAACTTAGCGCCGCCATGATTGATGGCCTATGGTTAAGAGCAGTATTAAGTCAATCTGACGAAAACCAATTTAAACACAGTGAAACATTAGCAAAAAGCTATGTACATTCACTCATCAAGCAATATGGAGCCTAGCGTGACTACACCTGTCTATCAAAACTTTATTAACGGCCACTTCCTTGCAAACCAAAGTGGTGAAACTTTTGATGTAAAAAACCCAGCCACAGATGAAGTTATTTACTCGGTAGAAGTAGCCGACGAATTTATTCAAAACGCGGCTATCGAAAGTGCAAAACAAGGCTTTGCTCAATGGTCAAAAATGAGCCCAATAGAACGTAGCCGTATTTTATTAAAAGCGGTTGCTTTATTACGTGAGCGTAATGACGAGCTTGCCTTAGTTGAAGTGCTTGATACAGGTAAACCAATGCAAGAAGCTAACTGCGTTGATATAGAAACAGGCGCAGATGTAATTGAATACTTTGCAGGCCTAGCACCAGCGCAAGTTGGCCAGCAGCAAATGGTTGGCGAAGACTTTTACTATACCCGCAAAGAGCCACTAGGCATTTGTGCTGGTATTGGTGCATGGAACTACCCGCTGCAAATTGCATGTTGGAAATCGGGCCCGGCCCTTGCCGCAGGTAATGCGTTTATTTTTAAACCTTCTGAAGAAACCCCTTTAGGTGCTATTAAACTAGCTGAAGTTTTTGTTGAAGCAGGCGTACCTGCCGGCGTATTTAACGTTGTGCAAGGTGCGGGTGATGTAGGTCAGTGGTTAACCTCTCACAGTGAAATAGACAAAGTGTCGTTCACTGGTGAAGTAGGCACAGGTAAAAAAGTAGTGGCAAGCGCTGCCGGTACATTAAAAGACGTAACAATGGAATTAGGTGGTAAATCACCTTTATTAGTGTTTGAAGATGCCAATATTGAGCAAGCAGTCAGTGCTGCCATGCTAGGTAACTTTTATACGCAAGGCGAAATTTGTACTAACTGTACCCGTATTTATGTTCATAAAAATGTCTATCAACAATTTATTGATGAGCTTAAAACACGTACTGAGCAAAATATTATTGCCGGAGACCCACAAGATTTAAATACTAACTTTGGGGCATTAATATCTAAAAAGCATCAAGAGTTGGTAATGAGCTACATAGAAAGTGGCTTGGCCGAAGGTGCAACGCTACTTACTGGCGGTACAACTCTTTCTCCTGAATCAGCGCCTAATGGCTACTTTGTAGCACCTACGGTATTTACCGATTGCAACGATGACATGACTATTGTTAAAGAAGAAATATTTGGTCCAGTTATGAGCGTGCTTGTTTTTGAAGACGAAGACGATGTTATCGCCCGTGCAAATGGTACACACCTTGGCTTAGCCGCAGGCGTATTTACTAGCGATATTAAACGTGCGCACCGTGTTATTCACCAATTAGAAGCTGG
The DNA here is from genome assembly GCF_002433295.1 of Pseudoalteromonas sp. UBA6610. NCBI lineage: Bacteria > Pseudomonadati > Pseudomonadota > Gammaproteobacteria > Alteromonadales > Pseudoalteromonadaceae > Pseudoalteromonas > Pseudoalteromonas sp. UBA6610. The sequence goes on from NZ_DJHW01000095.1 coordinate 7,464, forward strand.
TATTTGTTGGATTAATGCTTACGGTAATTCACCTGCTGAAATGCCTGTTGGTGGTTACAAGCAATCAGGTATCGGCCGTGAAAATGGCATAGAAACGCTTGATCATTACACGCAAACTAAGTCTATTTATGTGGGCATGGCCGACATAGAAAGCCCGTTTTAAGGTGGCAACTATGAGTAACACTTACGACTATATTATTGTTGGCGCCGGTTCTGCAGGTTGTGTACTTGCAAATCGCTTATCTGAAGATACAAACAATAAAGTGCTATTGCTAGAAACCGGTGGTAGCGATAAAAGTATATTTATCAAAATGCCAACTGCGCTCTCTATTCCTATGAATACAGATAAATACGCATGGCAATTTCACACTCAGCCAGAGCCATATTTAGATAACCGAGAAATGCACTGCCCACGCGGTAAAGTGTTAGGCGGTTCATCATCAATTAATGGCATGGTATATGTACGTGGCCATGCGAAAGATTTTGACGAGTGGCAGCAACACGGTGCTAACGGCTGGGATTATCAGTCGTGCTTACCTTACTTTAAAAAAGCAGAAAGCTTTTATTTAGGTGAAAATGCGCACCGTGGTGGCACAGGCCCGCTTGGCGTTAATAACGGTAACGAAATGCAAAACCCGCTTTACACCACCTTTATTAAAGCAGGTGTAGAAGCAGGGTATGCACAAACAGACGACTACAACGCAGCTCAGCAAGAAGGCTTTGGCCCGATGCACATGACAGTTAAAGACGGTGTGCGCAGTTCGGCCTCGCGCGAGTATTTAGACCCAGTAAAATCACGCAGTAACCTAACAGTTATTACAGGTGCTTTAGCACAAAAAGTGATTTTAGAAGGCAAAAAAGCCACAGGCATTGAGTACACAGTAAATGGCACTCTTAAAACGGCGCATGCGACAAAAGACGTTGTATTAAGTGCAGGTCCAATTGGCTCACCTCATATTTTACAGCTTTCGGGTATTGGCGATAAAGCCATACTTGAAGAAGCCGGTGTTGAGGTAAAGCATCATTTACCAGGCGTAGGTCAAAACTTACAAGATCATCTTGAGTTTTACTTTCAGTACAAGTGTAAACAACCTATTACCTTAAACGGTAAATTAGGTCTTATTTCAAAAGGCTTAATTGGCGCTAAATGGCTACTGACCCGAAAAGGCTTAGGTGCAACAAACCACTTTGAGTCGTGTGCGTTTATTCGCTCAAAACCAGACGTTGAATGGCCAGATATTCAGTACCACTTTTTACCAGCGGCGATGCGCTACGATGGGCGCAGTGCATTTGCGGGCCATGGTTTTCAGGTGCATGTAGGTCATAACAAACCTAAAAGCCGGGGTAGTGTCACAATTCAATCAGCTAATCCTGAGCAACCGCCAAAAATTTTATTTAACTACTTACAGCATAAAGACGATATTGAAGGTTTTAGAGCGTGTGTGCGCCTAACTCGCGACATTATTGAGCAAAGCGCATTTGATGACTACCGCGATGAAGAAATTCAACCAGGTAAGCACATTCAAACCGACGAAGAAATAGATGCCTTTGTACGCCAAGCAGTAGAAAGTGCCTATCACCCGTCTTGTTCTTGCAAAATGGGCGAAGATGACATGGCCGTGGTTAATTCTAATACCCAGGTTCACGGTATTGAAGGGCTGCGTGTTGTTGACTCGTCAATCTTCCCTACGGTGCCAAATGGCAACTTAAATGCCCCTACAATTATGGTTGCAGAAAAAGCAGCTGATCTAATTTTAGGTAAAACCCCACTTACACAGGCATCGGTAAACGTTGCCATGAGCAGTAATTGGCAAACAACGCAACGTAATAGCGAGATTTAATTAAGCCATAACGTGCCTAACACTATGTAGGGCACGTTCAACTTGCAGTGGCTCACGGCGTAAATTGGTTACGCGGTGTTTATGCAAGCAATAAAACAAAAACGGAGAACTTATGAGTTACTTTTATTCATTTTGGGAGGGCGATAATGACTATATGGCTTAGTGCTGGCATTATATTTACGCTACTTGCTGTTATTACTATTTTATTTAAATGGGGTAACGTACGCGTAGTAGGCGTAACACCAGTGAGAACGTTTACCTTTATCGCAATCTTATTTACCTCAGGCCTAGACGTTGGCCTAATCATGTTTCCATTAACCGAATTTGCAGGTTATGCAGACATAAAAGCAAGCCCAGAATACGCGTTTGCAAACCCACTGGCTATTGAGTTTGGCTATTGGGGATTCTTGATCTGGGGATTTTACTTTCTTACGTGCTTTTATTTCTGTGTAATAGAGCCCAAAGTTAAATTTTTCGAAATTTCATGGGTTAAGTTCATTAATAACGTAGTTATTATTGGCACATGTGCCTTTACAGCTTACCTACTGCTTTCTAACTTGCCGTGGTACTTACCAGAGCTAGGCGATGGTTCGAGCGTTATACCTACCTTCTACTTTATTGTATTTGCAGCTATTTGCTTTGCTGTGTACTCAAGTACAGATATTAAATACGTGCGCTTTTTAAGTATTTCTACAACGTGGTTATTTATCGCATTAATTGCCTTTATGTGGGCAGGTGCCTTTGTCGTTGGTGACAGCGAAATGTCGGCATTTACCAATAACCTTGCTGAAATTGGTACTTACTTTGCCAATATAAATCAGTTTGTTTTACCGCTTAATGACTACCATGAATTTTATCTATTTTGGTGGTTTGCGTGGAGCATTATGATTGGCCAATTTACGTCTCGCTTTGTAGGCGGCCTTAAAACATACCAAGTATTAGGTGCAATGTTGATATTTCCATCTATTCCGATTGCGATTTGGTTTAGCGTACTTTATCACTACCACGAAATGGGTATTTCAACAGCGGGTATTAAAAACTTTGCCATGGTATTTGTTGGGATAGTGTTTGTTATTAATTCGCTTGATTCATTAATACGCTTATACACAGATAACCTTAACTTAACGGTTAAACGTTTAGGTAAAATGAACTATATGATACTCAATATTGTTGCCCTTTCGTTACTAACCCTATTGTTTAAGCTTGAGTTTTTACAAATTCAATGGGTTGGCGCGTTAGTAATTGCACTGTTTTTTGGTTGTGCTGCGTTTATTGGCTACAGCAAATTTAAAACGGTTAACAATATAGACAGTTCGCCAAAAGCAAACAAAATAGATTACACAAAAATAGAAACTGTACATTAGGGGTCAACAATGAATAACAAACTAAAACAACTAGCAGTAGCGCTACCTTTCGCACTTTTATCAACTACGGTGTCAGCTAACTGGTCAACAACCATTACAGCAGCATCTGACTATACTTTTAACGGTGTAACTCAAACTGATAGCGACCCTGCAATTCAAGCAAGCCTTGATTACGCGTTCGACAGCGGTATATATGCGGGTGCATGGGCATCTAATGTAGATTTTGGTGATGACACTGATTTTGAACTTGATGCCTACCTAGGTAAATACGTGCAATTAACTGACACGGTTAGCGCTGATTACGGTATTGCTTATTACACATACCAAGGTAATAACAGCGATGGTAACTACGCAGAAGCCTACACAAAATTTGGCTATGCAAGTGAGTATGGTCAAACAGAGCTAAACTTTTGGTATAGCTGGGATTACTTTGGTACAGGCGCTGGCCATGTTATTTCTATGATCGCCCACACCTTTGAAATTGCCCCAAATCATGCCATTCGTGCAAGCTTTGATATTTCTAATTCGCTTGATGGCGAAAAATGGGCATGGGATGTAAACCAAAAGAAATCATACAAACATTACCGCCTAGCGTACCAAACTAGCTACGAAGGCTTTGGCATTGAGATTGCTGCTGAAGACACAAGCCTAGATTACGATTACGCTGATGAGCGTATAGTACTTGCTATATCACGCACATTCGATTTATAAAAATTGTAGTTGTTAGATTCTACAAACAAAAATGCCACTTTTAAAAGTGGCATTTTTTTTACTAAATTTTAAGGCTTTAGCCCTAAAGAACTTAGTTTTATTTAGGGGCAATTAAGCACAATACAGGGTTTAACATCTCCTGGCCTAAAAAGCTGCACCAGTAAATGCTCAAGTTAATCGCTATCGGTAGGGGCAATTTAATACCATAGCCTTAGCCTAAAACCCTCCATAAGCTATTAAAATTACCTATAATAATATACAGGCTCTAACTTTCTATTTCCCACGCGCTGGTGCCCGCTGCAGATAAGTTAGCCGTATTTTTACGTAAAACTTTGTTACCCACATTGATAGAGGATTCTGGGCGACTAACCAAGTAACCTTGTACAGAGCTTACACCCATGCGTTTTACAAGTTCAAACTGCTCAATTTCTTCTACGCCCTCTGCCACTATTTTAAGTCCTAACTTTTGACCTAATTCGCTAATCGTATTAAGGATGTCATTGTACTTTGGACTTTTATCGGCTTGAGAGATAAACGAGCGATCTATTTTTATTACATCAATGGGCAAATCAGCCAATGTACTTAATGAACTAAAGCCAGTACCAAAATCGTCAATAGCAATCGTCACACCTTCTGCACGAAGCCGCTCAAGCTCTTCAATCATACTTTTACTGGCTTTAATAAACGTAGACTCTGTTATTTCTAGCATTAAAGAATGCGATGGCAGCCCTGTGTTTTTTAGGTTTTTCATTATCCAATCGTACACTGAGCGGTGTTTTAGTTGCACACCCGATACATTAACCGAAATTTTTACTTTGCGCATACCGGCATTATGCCATGCTGCCATTTGCCTACACGACTCATGCATAATCCAATCGCCGAGCTCTAAAATAAGGTTAGACTCTTCGGCAATAGGTATAAACTCCGCCGGTGAAATCATCCCTTCTATAGGATGTTCCCAGCGTGTAAGCGCTTCAAAATAATCTATCATGCAATCTTCTACATGCACGATAGGTTGAAAAGATAAGTAAAAGTCTTTACACGCAACCGCCAAACGCAGCTCTTCTAATAAATAGTGATAGCGGCGCATTTTATTACCCATCTCTGGGGAGTACACTTTAAAAATGCCTTTACCATCGCTTTTTGCACGGTACATTGCCACATCGGCCAATTGCAATAATGCTTGTGGTGTTGATGCGCTCTCTGGGTACGCCGCTATACCAATACTGGCGCTAATTTTTATTATTTTATTACCCAGTACAAAGTCTTTTTCAAGTTCACTGAGTACGTGCTTAGCAATATCGACTACTTTATTATCGGTATCTACCGACTCAATAAAAATTGAAAATTCGTCACCGCCTAAACGTGATAAATTTTGCTCTAACTGATTCGCCTCGTTAATATTACTTAACTTATGATGGCGTAATACGTTAGCTAGGCGCGTAGCAACCTGTACCAAAATTTCATCACCAAAGCTGTGGCCAAACGAGTCATTTACCTGTTTAAACCCATCTAGGTCAATAAACAATAAGGCGCATTTAAGCTGCTCTTCATCAGTAAAATTTATTTGCCTATCTATATGCTCAATATAAGCATGGCGGTCAATGAGCAAAGTTAGCTTATCTTGGCAGATACTTGTTTGTGTTTGCTTTAAATAATTAGCAACATGGGTATTTAAATTGTTTATTGACTGGCTTAAATTACCCAGCCCTGATGGGTTGCCGTGTTGGGGTTGTAGGTTAAAGGCTACAAGCAATTGATTAGCGTTGTTATTTAGCTGTGCAATTTGATGCTGATAAGAGATTTTTTTACGCTCTTTACGAATAATTGTAAAGCCAACAAACAATACCATACACACCAATATAAAGTTTATTGGCGACGTTAACGTCATTAAAATAAGCTTTGTTGCGTTTGCAGCGATAAATTCCGTGTCGGTAGTTTTAACTAACAAAAAATCGGCAGAAGGCTGGTGTATTAAATAGTGCCCATTGAGCATAGGGTTATACCAAGGCGCCATTTCGAGCGTTGTATCTACAATATCAAAGTGGCGTAAATCTATATCAGGGTTGAATAAATTAATGCGGTTAATCTGGTTTGTTAGTTCGATGTTTAAACAAAAGCAAAACAAGATAAATACAAAAAAAATGCCGCCTAAGGGTTTAAATTTATTCATCAACAAAATCCATCTAAATTACTTATCCTATAAACCCGTTACTAAAAGACGATTATATCGCCTATTTTTAGTACTAAGCAAGCCATAGCACAGTCCTTATTCATTAAAATTTTTAGAACTGTACTCAAAAGAATAAATTAATACTTAATAATTAACTAATTATAGAGTGTGATGAATCAAAATAAACCACTTTGTTAAAGTTACATATTTTGGCCTAACAACTTATAGCTGCCATGCATAGCTCACTTTTGTAAAAAATGTGCGTTGATCTCTTTCAACGTGTTTTAGGGAATCGTCTTGATAGCTTTTATCTGAGTAGCCTAAATAAAATAATGTTTGAGCATTAATTTTGTACGAGTAAACTAATTGGCTGCCGTAGTCTTTATTAATGTGGCTAACTTGGTAGTAGTAGGCGTCTTTATTTCTATCAACGTCTTCAAATTGCAATATAAGCTTGAGCATAGCGCGCATGCTAAATTTATAATAAAGCCTAAAATCTAATAAGTTAGCAGTATAAACTCGCTCCCCTTGAGGGTTATCTAAAACGCTGTAGTTATGCGTAGCGTCTACTTGCCAATGATCGTTTATATCCCACGTAACTTGCGTTTGCGTAGCATACGAATCGCCAATTTGCTCATTGGCGTAATCAATGCGGCTGCCATACTCACCATAAAACGAAAGCCATATATTATTTTTAGGTTTAAAGCCCGTATAAACAAAGCCAATATTTTGATTATAAAAAGCATCATTATAGTTTTCATAACGATGCAGTAAGCCAATTTCAAAAATAGACTGCTTTTGCCCTTTTAATGTTATAAACCCTTGGTATTCTTCTTCAAGTAGGTCGCCATTTTGCGCCCATGTTTTATCCCAATCAGCCTCATAAGACCATGACGTTAATAAACCAGATTCATCTGCATACCAGGTTTGTCCGCCCCCAAAGCCTACGTTCTCATAATCTACTTTTTCTTGATAACCTAAGTCAGTGCGATAGTCTTTACCTATGTTTTCGTAGCTGGCAAACAAATTGTAGTCACGTTTATCACGGGTAAACTCTATAGCGTACGCTTCATCAGATTGAGTTTTAGATAAGTTATAGTTACTTGTTAAAAAATCAGAGTTTTTAGAATCTGTTGTAGCTACCTGGTAGGTCAGTAGATCTGATTGATTAAACCAATAGCTGCCATCGACTGAAAGCACTGTATTGTAGTAATCATCGCTTTCGCGGTGAGTCGTACTTAGCCCTATAGTGCCTTGTTGGCCAATATCGTATTGATAACGCGCCGCTGCTGCATGGGTTTTATCCTCTAAAATTGCAAAACCAGAGCCTTGATTTGTTGGCAATAAAATATTGCTATTATTGTCATCGGCATACATAAATGCATAGCTATGTTGCCCTGTTTTACCTGTTAATTTTGCCCCTGCTTCAGGCTCTGCAATAGTGCGGGTATACAATAGTTCAAATAAACTGCTTTTAAAGTAGGATGCGCCATCTAAAAAAAATGGTCGTTTTTCTGCATAATAAATTGAGTACGTGGTATTTACATCAAGGGCTAACGCATCGCTTTCTATTTGCGAAAAATCTGGGTTTATAGTGGCATTAATTACCGCATCTTGTGTAACCCCCCAGCGTAAATCAAGGCCAGCCTCGGTGTCTATATCACCATTATCCCACTGCCCTGGCAAGGTAGCTTTTGAATCATTTCTGAGCGCCGTAAGTGTAGGCGTTAGTTGCAGATTTTTGCTGGCTTTTATATTTTTAAAACCATTTAGTTTATCAAACTGACATAAACTGCATTTTATATCTCGGTCAAACCCCATATTTGAAAGCTGATACAGTACATCACGTTGGTAATTTCGCATAAGGGCAAAGCCCCATGTTAAATCTGTTTTATTCTCAGGAAATCTTAGCGCTTTAAAAGGTATACGCATTTCAACCACAAACCCTTGGGCGGTAATTTGCCCTGCGCTATCCCATATTGCATCCCAAGACGGGTCTGATTGCCAGCCATCGGTGTCACTCATCCGCGTATCACCTTGCGCACCCAATGGATTTACATAAAATTCGTAAGCTGAACGTTCGTCGTTAAAAGTGTCAATAATTAAAATAACCGTATCATCTTGCCAAAGCGTATCTCTGTCACGTAGAGAAGCTGTAATTTCGCTCGGCTGTGGATCTTCGGCTACAAAAGCAACATATAAGTTGCTGCCATCTTCATACATGTAAGCATCAGTTTTAACCGGTGGGGCGCCCTTTTCGTTAGGCTCATCTTGAAATGCTATAGGAACTAAAGTGGCATTTTGCCAGTGGGGCTCATCAAGTACGCCATCTACAGTAATATCTGCATTTATATGTACAAGAGAATGCTGCTGTTTTTCACTGGCATAAAGGTGGTTAGAAAATAAAAGTGCTAATAAGAAGGGGAATAAAGCACTGCATTGTTTTTTTATAATTATTAAGTACTGCATAAACATCCATTTAGACGTGTTTACCCTTAAAAGGTAAACTTATTTATGCAGTGTAATTTAAGTCAGTACATTTGTTAATAGTTTGATACTAAAAACAATAGCTTTTTTAACTAATTAATATTAAAGGCTTAATTTAAAAGCTAGGTTTCAATTAATTTAAGCTTATTAGCCACGCCATTCCAACTATCGGCATCAGCAGGCGCTGGTTTTACCTCAACAATGCGTGGCCACACCAATGCAAGCTCAGCATTAAGCTCTGTAAACTCTTTTTGCTCTTCTGGCAGCTCGTCTTCTTGGTAAATTGCTTCAGCTGGGCACTCAGGTACGCATAATCCACAATCTATGCAATCAATAGGGCTTATTGCTAAAAAGTTAGGGCCTTCGTAAAAGGCATCTGCAGGGCACACTGCCACACAATCTGTGTATTTACACTTAATACAGTTTTCGGTGACCACAAACGCCATAATAGTTTAAACCTAGTAATTAATTATCTAAAGCGAGGATCATACCCAACCCCATTAAAAACACAATAAATATGTGCCATCTGCGGTCAATTTAACGTAATATATGCGCCCTTAATGTATAGCCATTACGTGCCCTACACTTCTTATTGTGAGCGGATAATATTACCGCTAAGACACCTAAAAGAGATAACAATGATACGTTTAACCGAAATAAAGCTGCCGCTTGATCATAACGAAGACGCTATAGGCCAAGCCATAGTTGATAAACTAAAAATACAGCCAGCGCAGCTACACAGCTACAATGTGTTTAAACGTGGGTACGATGCACGTAAAAAAACGGCTATTTTACTTATTTATACCCTCGATATTGAAGTAGATAACGAAGAAGCGCTGTTAAACGCATTTGCTAAAGATCAGCACGTAAAACCTGCCCCTGATACCTCATACAAATTTGTTGCCCACGCCCCCGCTAACCTTACTGAGCGCCCTGTAGTAATTGGCTTTGGCCCGTGTGGATTATTTGCGGGCTTAGTGCTGGCTCAAATGGGTTTTAACCCTATTATTTTAGAGCGCGGTAAAGAAGTACGCGAACGCACCAAAGACACCTTTGGCTTTTGGCGTAAACGTACCCTTAATACAGAGTCTAATGTGCAGTTTGGCGAGGGTGGCGCAGGTACATTTTCAGACGGTAAACTATACAGCCAAGTGAAAGATCCAAAACATTACGGGCGTAAAGTTATCACCGAATTTGTAGAAGCCGGCGCACCAGATGAAATTTTATACGTAAGTAAGCCGCACATTGGTACGTTTAAACTTGTTACTATGATTGAAAAAATGCGCGCACGTATTATTGAACTTGGCGGCGAAATCCGCTTTAGCAGCCGCGTAGACGACATTCATATAGATGATGGACAAGTAACTGGCTTAACGCTTTCAAACGGTGAAAAGCTCAATACCCGCCATGTCGTACTTGCTGTGGGACATAGCGCCCGTGATACCTTTAAAATGATTCACGATAAAGGCATTTATGTAGAAGCTAAACCGTTTTCTGTGGGCTTTAGAATCGAGCACAAGCAATCGATGATTGATGAGTGTCGTTTTGGGCCTAACGCGGGTAACCCCATTTTAGGCTCTGCTGATTATAAACTCGTTCACCATTGTGATAATGGCCGCACGGTTTACAGTTTTTGTATGTGCCCAGGAGGGACTGTTGTAGCCGCCACCTCTGAAGAAGGCCGCGTAGTAACAAACGGTATGAGCCAATACTCTCGTAGTGAGCGCAATGCAAATAGTGCCATTGTAGTAGGTATTACACCTGAAAAAGACTTCCCTGGTCACCCGCTTGCCGGCATAGATTTGCAACGTAAACTAGAAGAGCAAGCCTATGCATTAGGCGGTAGCAACTACGATGCACCAGCACAGTTAATTGGCGACTTTTTAAAAGGAAAAGCATCGGGCGATTTAGGTGATGTACAACCGTCGTTTACACCAGGAATAAAACTCACCGATTTAGCAAATGTACTCCCGCAGTTTGCTATCGATGCAATACGCGAAGCCATTCCAGCCTTTAATAAGCAAATTCGTGGTTTTTCTACAAACGACGGTTTATTAACAGGGGTAGAAACCCGTACATCATCACCTATTAGTATCAAACGCGATAAAAGCTTCCAAAGCATAAATACTAAAGGTTTATACCCAGCGGGTGAAGGCGCCGGTTACGCAGGTGGTATTTTATCTGCAGGCATTGATGGTATTAAAGCGGCTGAAGCCGTTGCACTCTCAATGTTAGAAAACGCTTAACCCTTTTAAGTTATTAATCAAAAACCTCACTTAGTGAGGTTTTTTTAGAAGCGTTACACTTTGTAAGCTTACTTTTTAAGGGTAAGCTTGGCGCCTTTTAAGCTTTTACGCACATTTGAAATACGTGAGCGATTTACCGCACGTGCTTCGCCTGTTGCTTGGCCTGTTGGCTTATTCGTACGGCTACGACGTAAATGCGCTGGTTTTTTACCTATTTTATCAATAAGTACTTCACGGCTACTTACTTCATAACCCTCTAAGTAAACACGTTTGATTTTTTGGCCAATTAACGACTCTATTTCAAACAAGGTGTTTTCTTCTTCGCGGCTTACAAACGAAATAGCTTGGCCTTGATTACCAGCACGACCTGTACGGCCAATGCGATGTACGTAATCTTCTGCAAGCCATGGTAAATCAATATTAATTACTCGTGGTAGGCCTTCAATATCAATACCACGCGCAGCAACTTCGGTAGCCACTAAAACACGTACTTTGCCTTCTTTAAATTCACGAAGTGCACGGCGGCGGTTACCTTGCGATTTATCACCATGACATACAGTGGCAGGAATACCATCAAGGTTAAGCTCTTTAACCAGCTCATCCGCCGTTTCTTTCATGTTTACAAACACAAGTACCTGTTGCCAATTCTTTTTACCAATCAGCTCAGAAAGCAGCTCTTGCTTACGGCGCTCTTCAACTGGGTACACAACATGCTGTACCGTACTTGCAGTACTATTAGTTTGATCTACGCGAACAATTTCAGGCTGTTTTAATACTTTTGCTGCAAACTGCTTAATAGCCGCTGGAAAAGTGGCTGAGAAAAGTAAAATTTGGCGCTGCTCGTCACAACTTTTAATAACACTTTGCATATCTTCAATAAAGCCCATATCAAGCATACGGTCGGCTTCATCAAGTACTAAGTGTTTAACACTTGCTAGGCTTAAATTACCTAAACGAATATGATCAAGTAAACGCCCTGGAGTTGCAACTACAACATCTACGCCGTCTTTAAGTGCATTTGCTTGGCCTGCGGTATTAACACCGCCAAATAGGCTCACTACTTTTAAAGCGGTATGTTTTGCATAGGCTTTAAAGTTATTTGCTATTTGCTCTGCCAGCTCACGAGTAGGCGCAAGCACTAACGCGTGCGGAGCATTGCTTGTGCTTAGCTCAGATTCAGTTAATTTTTGGATGATAGGTAAAGCAAACGCAGCCGTTTTACCTGTGCCTGTTTGGGCACTTGCTAAAACGTCTTTACCTTTACGAACAGCTGGAATAGCTGAACGCTGAATGGGCGTAAGGGTGTGGTAATTAAGTTCGTCTAACGCCTGAATAAGTTCAGGGGAAAAACTAAAAGATTTAAAATTCATGCTGTATAACCTGCGGCCACATTTATCAAGGGTCGCAAATTATACAGCAAAAATGAGTCAACAGTTAGTTATAACTTAACTAAAGTGCCTTTTAATGCAACGCCAGCGATAATTGTACCAGCACCGCATTCATATTCCGTGCTACTTACAAACTTACGCTTTTTATAATATGATTGTATATTTACAACTGCGTTCATGCCTTCTTTTATGGCACGCTCTTGTAGTGCTTTTAAAGCACTAAGCATGACCCACTCGCACGCTTCACGATCACTTTTATTAAATGCGTTAGTTTTTTTATTAGTGATCACTTCACCGTATTTACTGCTCTCACTACCGTAGCTTTGATCAGCAAAGTAAAGAGGTACATCTAATAGCGCACTTTTGGCTTTACTGGTTTCTAGCAGTGATTGAATAGGATATTTACCTATATCATCACGTGCTTCAACCGCACTCACTGTTAACAAAGATGTAGCTAATAATAAGCTTGTCATTAATTTCATTTTATATTCCTTCTTTTGTATAGAACTTCCATGCAACTCCAAAACCAAACGAGATATTACTATCGTGTTTCACTAAGGGACTACGTTGCTGTTTGCTTTGGGCTAAGTGGTGATATTTAATAAAGCCACCTAGCCAATATTTTTTACTATCTAAATTAAGCCCCAGCGAAATATCGGCGCCCGAATACCCCGACTGAGTATTAAACTTTGAACGTGAATCATGCGTATCTGATGCTGATATACTATAATAATAATTCAAGTAACGACCGTCGGCAAAATTGGCATTTGCTCTTACACTAGTGGTAATTACATAAGTTGGGGCAATAAACACCGGGCTTTCATAGTAGATGCTCGGCCCATAACGCCAACCGACGTTAGTCACTGAGCTAAAATCAGTTGCCATAGCTTTACGGGTGAATAAGCCAATATAAAATTGTTCTGCCGCTTGGGGATCACCTTTAAAGTAATAATTTAGCGAAGGTCCAAGTTCAAACACCCAATCTAAATCATCCATGCCTTCTCGAGCTTGGTTATCTGCGCTGTCAACGGCTAAACTAACTCCAGCAGATATATCTAGGTGTACATTATCAAAATGCCATAAGTAACCAGTAAAGCTATTGCGGTCCACATCTAACTCATCACTTTGATAACGAACATAAGGCACAGGCATTATGTATTGCTCACTTTGATCTGATCCTAGATAGTGGGGGATATCAGCCACAAACACACCACCGCCTATTTCTAATTTAGATGTAGCAAAACTCAATGGGCTAAATAAGCACAAAACTAACACTAACCAAGGCATATTACTCACCTTTAAAGCGTTTAAAAATCAATGAGGTATTAATGCCACCAAATGCAAAGTTATTACTCATTATATAATCGGTATCTATTTCACGGCCATGTTCTGTAATATAATCTAAAGGCGCACACTCATTGTCTACTTCTGTCAAATTAATTGTTGGGGCAAACCAATTATCAGTCATCATATTAATACTAGCCCACGCTTCTATCGCACCACAAGCACCTAAAGTATGACCAAGATAACTTTTTAGTGAACTAATTGGTTTAGCACCTAACGCGTTAAAGGTTGCATGTGTTTCTGCAATGTCACCACGATCTGTTGAAGTACCATGTGCATTAACATAACCAATTTGATCTGCCGATAAGTTTGCATCTTGCAATGCCATTTCAATAGCTATTTGCATGGTATCTGAAGATGGTTGAGTAACATGTTGTCCATCAGAGTTACAGCCAAAACCGACAACCTCAGCTAATATATTTGCCCCTCTAGCTTTAGCATGCTCATACTCTTC
>NZ_DJHW01000095.1:21784-42962 GCF_002433295.1 Pseudoalteromonas sp. UBA6610
TAGCATGCTCATACTCTTCAAGTATTAAAGTACCGGCACCTTCTCCTATAACCAAGCCATCACGGTTTTTATCAAATGGGCGAGGCGTATTTTTAGGGGAGTCATTTTTAATACTTGTAGCATACAGCGTATCAAATACAGCTGCTTCGGTAATACAAAGTTCTTCTGCCCCCCCTGCTACCATTATTTTTTGACGACCAAATTTAATTGCCTCATAGGCGTAGCCAATACCCTGCGAGCCAGACGTACATGCCGAACTTGTGGTGATCACTCGTCCTTTTAAGCCAAAAAATACGCCTACATTTACTGGCGCTGTATGTGCCATCATTTGAATATAGCTTGTAGCTGTGACTCCAGACATTGAGCCACTTTCCAACATATTTGCAAATGCGAGAAGCGGCGGTGTCGAGCCGGTGGATGAGCCATATGCTACACCGGTAGAGCCATCTGTAAGACTTTTATGTTCAAGTAAATCAGCTTGCTCAAGCGCACGCTCAGTTGCACGTGTGGACATAAGTGCCACTCGCCCCATTGAGCGTATTTGCTTACGTTTATAATGGTTAGGTTTTTCAAAATGGGTGACAGGGGCAGCTAAGCGCGTATTAAGCCCATCAGCCTTATCCCATTCACGCATTGTTACAACTGCATTTTCACCTTTAATCAAGGCGCTTTTAAATTCATCCCAATCATCGCCCAATGCGGTTATAACCGACATCCCTGTAACAACAACACGTTTCATTAAACCATCCCGCCGTTAACCGAAATAACTTGGCGAGTGATGTAAGCAGCATCATCAGACATTAAAAATGCAACCGTACCAGCCACTTCGTTCACTGTTCCCATACGTTTAAGTGGAATCATTTTCATCATTTCAGTAACCGGAAGCTCATCCGTCATTGCTGTTTCAATTAAACCAGGCGCTACACAATTTACAGTAATTTTTCGCTTAGCTAGTTCCAGCGATAGGGCTTTGGTAGCGCCAATAATACCTGCTTTCGCTGCGCTGTAATTTACTTGCCCTCTGTTGCCCGCAATACCCGACACTGAAGCCATAGTAATAATGCGCCCACCTTTACGAGTTTGTACCATGGGCATAACTGTTGGGTGCACAACATTATAAAAGCCATCTAACCCAGTTCTAATTACGCTATCCCAATCATCGCCCTGCATTGCCGGAAAAGCCATATCGTTGGTAATGCCCGCATTACACACCACACCATAGTAAGCACCATTGTTTGTAATATCTTGCTCAATTTGTTGCTTTGCCGCTGCTCTATCGCATACGTCAAATTGTAGTAGTGTAGTGCTTTGTCCAAGTGCGTGTATTTCTGCACATGTTTGCTGAGCTTGCTCTAAACCAGTTCTGCAATGAACAGTAATGTCATAGCCTTGAGCTGCAAGTTTAAGTGCAATAGCCTTACCTATACCCCGGCTAGAGCCGGTCACTAAAATTCTTTTATTCATTGGTTTTCTCTTATAAATTCCAGCGGTTCTTCTGGCTGAAATACATTTATTTTTGCATCACACAGTATTTTTTTATTTTCACTTATTTGGCATTCAAACACACTTAAACCAGATTCTTCTTGGTAAAGCTTGTGAACATAAATAGTTAAGGTGCTGTTTTTATAAAACATAGTCTGATGTGTTTTATATTTTCGCGTGCCGATCAAAAAGCCAATTTTAACCGCTTCATTAATATCGTTAGCTAATGCTCCAGCATAGGCAGCTATAGACTGGGCCATATATTCAACACCGATATAACTTGGCACTCCCTCAATTTGCTCATTATAAAAAGGGCTTTGGGGTGTAATAGTCACAGAGCAGGTTGCACTTTCATCGCTGTATTCAACTAACTGATCTATTAAGATCATAGGAGCATCATGGGGTACAACCTGCTCTATAGAATAATTATTCATTATGAGTACCTAAAATCAAACTGGCATTATTACCACCAAACGCAAATGAGTTAGATAGACAGTAATTTAATTTAACCGTGCTAGCTTGCTCAATAACGTTAACATCTGCCAGCTTATTTCTGTGTGTGCATTTATTAAAAGGCAAAGTAATATTTCCTCTCCCTCTGAGCAACAGCCAACAAATACCTGCTTCAATTGCACCAGCTGCACCTAAAGTGTGCCCAGTTAAGTACTTACTGGAGCTCAGCGGTGTATTGTTGCCAAACACACTATTAATTGCAAGGGCTTCCATTTCGTCATTTTTAATTGTTGCTGTGCCGTGTGCATTTATATAGTCAATATCACTAGGTAATAAGTCAGCAACGGCCAGAGCTGCTTTCATTGCCGATTTTGCACCATTACCGCTAGGGTCTGGCGCCGAAATGTGATGAGCATCAGAGCTTTCACCACCACCTAAAAACATGACGCCATTTTCTAACGGTGCTTCTTTACTCATGACAAATAACGCAGCACCCTCACCAATATTAATACCATCTCTGTCATCGCAAAAAGGCTTACACATTCCAGTGCTCATTGATGCCAAGGCATTAAATCCATTAATGGTAAGTTTGCAAAGGCTGTCTACGCCACCACAAATTACAACGTCTGCTAAGTCAGCAGTTATTAAAGCTTTTGCGCTAATGAGAGCTTTAGCACTTGAGGTACATGCCGTTGAAATACTATAACAAGGACCTAACGCCCCTACTTTTTCGGCTATGTAATGCGAAGGAGTAGCAAGTTCTTGATCAGCATATAAAAAGTCACTTGGCCACACACCTGAACTGTCGTGTTCAGCTCGAGCTTGTTCGCCATCATGCACCCCAGATGTACTTGTACCTACCACAACAGCAATTCGTGATTTATCAATATGTGAAAAACGCTTAAGTGTTGGGGATATTTGCTCAAGGGCTATATCAATTAGCGTATCAATACGGTGCTTTTGATTTAGAGGAACGCAGTCCACGTGCCCAATATAAAATGGCAAACCCTCTGTGCTTAAATCTTTTGTCTTTAAAAGCTGTGGGGCTTCATTATTTTGTAAGTTATTTAGGCTAATAATTGTATCTTCAACGCCTTTGCCCATTGCACTTACAATGCCTAAATCATTTAACCAAAAAGTCACTAGTTTACCTTCTCAAATGTAATTTGATAATGTCGCTCACTATTATTTAGTACTGTTTTATTATCGCTATAATTTATTGTAATAATCGAGCGGTTATTTTTTACTACACGCCTTTGTGTGGCTATCTGCTTTATAATCGCCCCAGATATTTTCTCATTAAGAAATAATACAGGCCAATGCACTAAGGCAATATCTGCCAATATATAAGCTGGGTCTAAATCAACACCGACTATCATTTTAGTAACATTAGGTGGTTGGTTATTTAGTTTCTCAAGCTTTAAAATAGGTAAACCTTGTGTAGTCATTAACAATAAGTTGATAGTACCCTGCTTGTTTATTTCTAATTGTGCTAATAATGTATGCTCTTTCTCATTGTTTTGAATATCTAAAACATGCTGCCAATTTTGATCAAACATTTGTACAGGCACATGCGAAATATCAAGTGTAGTGGCTGCAGAAATATCAACACGCTCACTGCTTTTATATGTGCTACTACATGCTGTTATGCAAACACACACTAAAGCTATAAAAGTACATTTTAAAAAGTGTCTGATATGAGCCTCAATAACTGGGATTAATTTTGACATAGCTGCGCTAATACATTTAAACGACGCTCACTTTGAGCAACAAATGGATTATTTTTATCCCATGCGTAACCCGCTAAAATAGCACTGATCATTTCACGAACCTGCGAGTTTTGTTCTGAATAAAAAATAACGTCTTGAAATCGGGTATCGTACCAACCTTTAACAAAGGTTTTAAAACAATCAACTCCTGCCTGCAATGGCTCGGCGTAACATTCCTCAAAATCAATCACTTCTCCATTTAAATAATCATCAATAAGGGGGGCAATTAAGTGTGCAGACTTTAAAGCAATAGTCACCCCAGATGAAAACACCGGATCTAAAAATTCACCCGCATTGCCTAGTAAAGCAAAATGCTTTCCATGTAGCGTACATACATTAGCAGAGTAACCACTAATGCTACGCGCTTGTGTTATAGGTACGCGATTAGCTAAAAGTTTTTTTAAGTAAGGGTCTTGCTCTATAAACTGTTTTAAGGTGTCAGCTTCACTACTCTCATTAAAGCGTGTTTGCTTTGCAACAACCCCAATGCTGGACGTGCCATCACTAAAGGGGATGAGCCAATACCAAACATCATTAAATTTAGGGTGAACGGTTATTAAAATTTTATTTCTATCAAACAGCTCGTCAGTAATGCCATCATTAAAGTGACTGAAATAAGCACTACGCACAGGAAAAGTAGAAGGTTTTTCTAAATTTAAAAGCTTTGGTAAAACTCGGCCGAAACCACTCGCATCAAGTACAAACTTAGCCCTTACATCATACGTTTGATTTTTATTATTTTGCACTTGCAGCGTCGCACTAGCAGCTTCATCAGTAAAACCAATAACACTATGCTGATAGCGAATTTCAACGCCTTGATGCTGCGCTCTATCAGCAATCAGCTTATCAAAATCAGCCCGTTTAACTTGAAAAGTAGTACCCGGGCCTAGGCTAAATTTTTCAGTAAAATTTATAGCTGTATTTTGGCCATTACGATGAAACGCAGCACCATCTTTAAATTGAAAGCCAAGCTCATCTGCATGTTCATGTATTGTGTTAACTAGCCCAGCATCAGCTAAATACTCCATACATTGAGGTAATAAGCTTTCGCCAATTGAAAAACGAGGAAATACTTGTTGCTCTAGCACCAGCACTTTCCAGCCTTTTTGTACTAATAAGCTACTTACAAGTGCACCTGAAGGCCCTGCTCCTATAACCACAACATCATACTGCTCAAGGTTGTTCAAATTATTATTCCTTTTGAGACTTTAATACACTTAATGGAGATAAAATATATACGGCTAAAATCCCTACCATAACAGTAAGGCCAAAACTAAAAATGGCGGGGGTATCTGAAAAGGCGAGCATACCAAATACACACATCGAAGAGGTGGCCGACAAGCTAATGGCCAATACATTTACCGCCGTTAAGTTGTTAATTTGGTAAAACACTAAATAATCTATGGCTAGGCCAATAATGAGTAAGCCACCTAGCAGATTAAAAATTGAGATACTGCCTTGCGCTGCATTACATACCCAAAGCATAGTCAATAGGCTGGCACTTAATGTTATCACCTGCACAGTGCCAATCCGAAGGCCAAATTTATAGCTAAATAAAACAAAGCAAATAACAATGGCCACGCCCAATGTAAGCAATAAATACTGGCTGTAGTTTTCAAGTAGGCTACTGATTTGCTCAGGCTTGTTATATATAAACGCATCTTCATAAGCATTAACGCTAGAAGTTAACGCGTGCGTGGATATTCCCGATACAGAAAACCAAGTAACAGCCTTATTAGGCTCAACAAACATTTGTGCATTTAAAAGTGCTGAAAAATGACTATTTGCTAAAGCGTCGTAACTCAAAAGTTCTGTGTTAGCTGACTCAACTTTTATCCCTGTATATTTTTCAGTGATAATTAACACATCGTTTTTAACAGCCCCGTTAAAGAGCGCTAAATTATTTTTTTGCGTGCGCTTACTAGGTAACCAACGCTTAATAGCATTGTGTTTAAGATGTGGGTTAATACGCTTTAAATCATCTATTAGTCGCTCTTGCTTTTGCATTAGTTGTTCAGCATTTGATGCAAATAAAAATACAATGTGGGCATCTAACTGTCCCAATAAAGTTAAATGCTTTTGCTCATTAAGTATTAGTTGCTGTGGGCTTGCATTTAGTAAACGTACATCGTTGTTAAATGAAATGGGTTTAAGATAAAACAAAAACATTAACACCAGCCCCAATACGAGTAAAACCGATTGCTTACAACGGTTAAAGCGCACCATTAAACCTAATAACTGCTGACTTTTAATCAAACTTCGCTCAGAGAGTACAAGCTTAGATTGCCAGATAGGTAATATAATTAATGTGAATAACCAGGCGCTCGCAAGCCCAGCAATTACAAACACTGCTACTTGCGATAAAAGTGAAATTGGCGCACCTAATAAACAGCTATAGCCGAGGCCTGTTGTAATAAAAGATAAAAGCAAAGCTGTTTTTGTGCCTTTACTTAACCCACTACTTTGGTAAAAACTGTTGCCATACGCTAAATCAGTCATCGCATGAAATGCATAATCAATAGCTATACCAATTAGGGTTACAGCAAAAACTAGTGTTAACAAATGAATCGAATTAAACACAAATACCATGGCCGTAGCACCACCAGCCAGTGCACTAAGTACAGTTAAGCTTGCAAGCAAAATGCTACTGACTTGCCTAAATACCCAAAACACCATTAAAAGTAATGCGATTACACTAAGGCCACCAAATAAGCTCATTTCATACTTAGCTTGCTGAGCGTTTTCAGCTGTATGAAAAAGAGCACCTGAATAGCGAATAGTGGTCTGTGGGTACGTATCATTTAAACTTTCAAGCTTATTTTTAATGCTGCTCGCAAGCTTAATAGACTCATCAATTGGGAGGCTATTGTTAGGAATGGTAGCCAATATAACAGCATAATCAGTATGCTTTAAACGGCGCGTTAACCGCTCATTTTTTAAAGAGAATAACTGACTTTGTTTTAAATTATCGCCTATAAATGCAGCAAGACTTAAACTAATATCGGCTTTTAGGGTGGCACTTACAAAAGGGTTTCCTAATTGATTTAATTGAGTAAGGTAAAATGACTCAAACTGTGCTTTATCAACCATACTATTTTTATAATTGTCGCTAAGCAGCGCATGTTGATACGCAGAGAACACTGAAGATAACTGCACAATGCTTGGCAGTTCAAAGCTATTTTTTATATCACGTTTTAACAGCCATGATTTAAGCTCGTCATGTGCTAAGTTTTTACCATCACCAGTAAATGAAAACATAATACGGTTTGCATTTTTTTTAAAAAAGACCTCTTCGCCGTACGCCAATTGAGAATGTGATTTTGGTAATAAACTAAACATATCAGCATTTAATACAGGCTTAGTGATATACAAAGCAGCACAAAGTAAAACAGCTAAAAAACCAAACCATGTAATAAGTACACTAATACGTTTAATCACATCACTTTTCCGAAGGTTACTTACACTTATTAATTATTAGGTGTATTTGCATAAGAAAACTCTATTACTGTGTTGCTACCCGAGTGCTCATTTAAGGTTATACTTTGTACACGCTGGTTATTTTCACAAAGAATAAAATGGCTAAACAGCTGTTTTAATAGCATATCTTTTGGCTTTAATAATAAACAGCCTGTTTGATTTGTTACATCAAACCGCGCATATAAGGCTTTCATATCTAATGCGAGTAAGTCAGTTAATAAGCCTACAAACTGCTCGCTGCCAGGCTGAGGAGTAAGCTCACCCTCTTTATTTTTCACAAATACTTGGCCATTCTCGATTAGTAATGTACTTTGCACTGGTGTTTTTACATACCAAAGCAGCTTTTCCCCTTCAAGTGTAAACTCCCCTTTAGAGATGAATGGTTTAGAGAAACCGGCAAAATGCTTTAATTGCTTAAATTCACCCGAAACTGTCGTAGCAGCTAATAAACTGGCACTAAAAAAAACAAAATAAAGAGCACTAACAAACACACAATTTTTTAAATAATTCATAGCATCATCCAATATTAGCTAAGTATTTTTGCAAGCTTATCAACTATCACCGCTGG
Source organism: Pseudoalteromonas sp. UBA6610 (assembly GCF_002433295.1). Classification (NCBI taxonomy): domain Bacteria; kingdom Pseudomonadati; phylum Pseudomonadota; class Gammaproteobacteria; order Alteromonadales; family Pseudoalteromonadaceae; genus Pseudoalteromonas; species Pseudoalteromonas sp. UBA6610. The sequence continues at coordinate 29,534 of NZ_DJHW01000095.1, forward strand.
TGAGGCAAACTGCATTTCTTTAGTCGATATCTCAACAGCAACTTGAGTGGTAGTCGCTTTAGTAATACGCTTATTCGTTATGGCATCTGTAATTACATAATCAATTTTTAATCGGTTTTCGAACTCTTTTAAATGCGCGGTCACTTTAATTTTTTGGGTAAATATGGCGGATGCCACGTACTTAATTTGCATATCCACTATTGGCCACGCATAACCCGACTCCATCATTTGAGGATAGTCGTAATCAAATAATCGCAGTAACTCACAGCGAGCCACCTCTAAGTAGCGAGGGTAATTACCATGCCATACAACATTCATCGGATCGCAGTCATGAAATGGAATTTCAATTTCCACTTCATGAGTTAGCAAAGCGCCTTTACTATTCATATAAAGCCCAACGTTTTTCTTGAATATAACTAATGGTTTGTCTAAGTACCGCTTCCATTGGCCTATCTTCAGTTAGGTTTTCGAAATAATGAGTTATGTCAGTATACATCGCTTGCATATCTGCAGTTAAACTTGAAAATTCGAGTTCGCCTTGTTTAATACGCAGCCTCACCCCTTGAATACTTGCTAGTAACGTACTTGCAATAACCTGCTCTGTAAGCTGTAAAATACGCAAACAATCACGTGAGGCAATAGTCCCCATACTTACTTTATCTTGATTATGGCACTCAGTAGAGCGAGAAAATACACTTGCAGGCATCGTTAACTTAAGCGCTTCAGCAGTATAGGCACTGGCGCCTATTTGCACGGCTTTAAAGCCATGATTTATGTAACGACGTTCAGCCTCACTGTCTGATAAATTTGATGGTAATCCATTATTAAATTTAGTATCGACCAATGAAGCGATTTGCCTGTCGGCTAAATCTGCCAGATTTGCAATCGCCGTTTTCATACTATCCATTGCCATTGCAATGTGGCCGCCATAAAAATGGCCACCATGAAGTACATGCTCACCCTCGCCATCAATAATGGGGTTATCGTTTGCAGAGTTAAGCTCGTTTTCTATCATCTGCCTAAAAAATGGCAAACTATCTTGCAATACACCAATAACATGTGGTGCACAGCGAATAGAGTACCTATCTTGCAGTCTATCAGCGTTACGAGGATGGTCATGATGGTTTAAATCATCTCGTATCCATTTAGCAACTTGTTGCTGCCCAGGATGAGGCTTAACAGAGAATAAAATTTCATCAAAATGATGACTATTACCTTTAAGAGCAAGGCTAGACAATGCAGTAATCCTACTTGCAAGTTTTGCTAAGTAATTGGCTCTATCAAACGCTAAACAAGCCAGTGCGGTCATCACAGCTGTACCATTCATAACTGCAAGCCCCTCTTTTGGGCGAAGCGTTAAAGGCTTTAAACCAGCCGCTTGCATTACCTGTGCGCTGTTAAGTATTTTATCTTTGTAAAAAACATCACGTTCACCAACCATAGCACCTGCTACATACGACAGTGGGGTTAAATCACCGCTAGCGCCTACCGAACCTTCTTGAGGAATAACAGGTACTATATCAAGGTTTAAATAGTCTTTGAGAAGATTAAGCATTTCCCAGCTTACGCCAGAATAGCCTTGTGAAAGTGATGCTAAGCGCGTAGCTAAAATTGCACGCCCTTGTACTTTATTAAACACATCGCCTAGTCCACAACCATGAAAGCGCGTTAAATGTAATGGTAGCTCATCAACTAAGTTAAGTGGTACAGGAACCGTGACTGAGTCACCATAGCCTGTAGTTACCCCATAAATCACACCATCTTCTTTGAGTAGAGAGTCTAAAAAGCTAAGCGCGCTATCAATTTTTGCGCTAAATTGCTCGCAGCCACTTAATTGCACCTGAGTATTTTGATGTGCAATATTAACAATATCTTCAATAGAAAGTTGTTGGTTTCCAAAAAGCTGTACTTCCTGAGCTGACACTCTACTTCTCCTTTGCATTGCTGCGTTCTACTTGCTGATCGTTTTGCCAAAAATCATAAAAATTAAACCACTGATAAGGATACCGCGCGGCATAAAAGCCTAAACGTGCAGAAAAATCTGTAATTACAGTGGTTAATAGACCTTGCCTTTGTGAGCGGGGTATTTTTAATGTTTGGCTATAATGTTCAAAAATCACATGATACTTTTTTGTTTTTTTATCTTTTAAGCAAAATAAAAAGTAAACGGGGCAATCTAATAATGCAGCTAATATAAAAGGCCCTTGAGAAAAAGATGCTGGCTTACCTAAAAACTCAACACGTGTTGATCGCTCACCCGTTGTAGCGCTTGTTCTATCACCAACAATAACGACTATTTCACCCTGCTCTACTTTATCTTTTAATAAAATAGCTAGATCAGGCCCCATATCGCTCACTTGAATTAAGTTAACCGACACCGCGGGGTTAATTTTTTTAAGCATTTTATTAAATTCAACAGCGTGATGAGTAAATACAAGCACATTAATTTTTTTACTGCTGCGATGCTGGCTCAGTGCTCTACATACCTCAAGGTTACCCAAGTGAGAGCCAATAAAAATGGCCCCTTGCTGTTGCTCATTTAAATCAATAAACAGCTGTTCATTAGTATATTGGATATCCTTTTTTGAAATTCGACCGAGCCAACCATCAATTTTATCAAGGGCGCTATCGGCAAAACTACAAAAATGCATAAGCTGTTGTTTAAAAGTTACTTTACGCTCAACATTATTGTAATTATTAACTTGGACTAAAAACTGCTTAGAAGCCGCGCGTGCAACTTTACCGGTAATAAACAAATAGCAAACAACCGGGAACAAAATAACCCACAGCCCTTTACGACCAAGTACTTTATGGGCAAATAGTAATATTTGTATACCTAAAAAGTTACCTCGCTCTTGCATTTTAGACCAATGTTTAACGGCCATAACGTCTCTTATATTTATGCCATAGTAAAACAGGTGAACGAAGCAGCATGCCAAAAAATAAACGCGTATGTAACCACGAAATACGCACATTATCTTGGAGTGGCTGGAAGTGTGACAAGCCATTTTCTGGGTAAATAACCTGGCTTGGTAAAAAAACAAATGGAACGTTGCGCCAATATAACCTAACCAGTATTTCTGGATCAAAGTCCATACGCTTACCGAGATTAACCTCACTTATAAGCTTATTAGTCACATTTAAAGGGTAGACTCTAAAACCACACATTGAGTCCACAATTTTAAAGCTGAGCGTTTCTATCCATACCCACACATGGGTTAAATAACGTGCTAAGTAACGGTGCTTAGGAACCGATTCATCATACACTGGGCAACAACTAATTAATGCCTGTGGGTGTGTGTTTGAAAGCTCAATCAACTTTTTGATATCTGATAAATTATGTTGCCCATCTGCATCTACTTGTATTGCATGGCTATAACCTTGCTCATACGCGCAGCGCAATCCTGTTTGTACCGCACCGCCTTTGCCTTCATTTTGCTCATGCGATATAAGAGTGAGGTGGGCATATTTTTTCTCAAGAGTAGCAAAAAGAGATTTAGCCTGCACACTACTGGCATCATCAACCATTATTATTGGCAGCGTATACTCAGTTAACGTTGCAAGTACTTCATCAATAACACTTACATGATTAAAATTAGGTATAACAATACAAAAATTATTCATCTGTATCACTTTTAAACACTATACGCCCTGAGGCGTGTTGGCCTTTATCTGATTGATACGAAAAGCCATACTTACCGCCAGGCTTTTCTTCTACAGTTAATTTAATTGTTAGACCAGGGGTAATAACAACCTGAAACTTAAGCACTTCAATATCTTTTACTTCACGTGTAACATTAAAGTATTTTCGCACGGCATTTACGGCCCAATCGAGCTGCACTACACCTGCTAAAATAGGGCCTTGACTAAAGTGACCTTTAAAATAATCTAAACTTGGCGGTATAAAAAGCGTTAGGCAATGACTCTGTGTTGACGATACACAGTTAACAAGTTCAGGCTTTGTGTTAATCAGCTTTGACAAAAAGAGACTCCAATACTTTTAAATTTATTTTAGCTTGCGTGTTGTAGGGTAAATGATTTAGAAAACGCCATTTTTTAGGCGTACAGATCCCTTCAAAACGATTCAATGTATGTGTTTTTAAAAGCGTATTAGTCGCTAACTTTCCATTGGCGTTTAAATATGCTTGTCCTTTATGTGTAAGCACTATAACAGCGCCTAATACTAAACGTTTCCCATTTAGCGTTATTACTTTAGCTTCCTGTACCCACTCACTTTTGCATAAATGTAGCTCTAGTTCGTCAAGGCTTAAGCGTTTTTCTTCAAGCTTTATAATACGGTCAAAACGACCTAGTAATTCAAATCGGCCATTTTTAAATAATGTACCTCGGTCATCTAATAAATAGTTTGTTTGCTCAACTAAAGGCGAATTCAACACTAATCGTTGTTCAGAGGTACTGTGTAATGTGATCCCTAAAAATGGTTGCCAATGACTAACGTTCTCTAAAGACACAACCTGACGATATGCAATTCCGCCAGTTTCGGTGCTGCCAAATACTTGAGTAATGGGTTTATTTAGCTGTTTATTTAAAGTGACAGCGTCTTCATTTTGAAGCGGCCCACCGGATGAGAAAACCCACTGTAAATGTGACTTTTCTTCTATTAAAACGTTATCTTGATGCAGCCGCTTTAGCTGTGCCGGACTGGATATAAACACGGCCTGTGTAATTGTTTTAAGTTTAGTAGCAATATGCTCGGGGTAGTTAAGCAAGTCTGTATCAATTATGTGGTTATTGCTAAGCGGCCATAACACTCTAAATAACAAACCGTAAATATGCTGATGCGAAACACTGGCAATAAATACAGGGTTACGTTTTAAAGCAAACGTACTGTTGAGCGTTTTTATCTCTTTATTAAGCACTCGCCACGATTTAAAAATAGGCTTAGCTTGACCTGAAGAGCCAGAAGTATAAAAAACAAGGTTACCTTCACTCGGCCAAGCAATTTTATTGAACGGTGTGTAGTTAGGTGTCGTTGTTAAATTACCAATATTTTCAAATGGCGTAGTCGCATGCTCGACCAAATCACTATCGCCCAAATAGTAAGGGGTTTGCTCTAAAAGCGCATTGAGTGTTTCGCTTTGACCATTAGGCGGTAAAATTATAGTCCAGCCTTTATGCGCCAATGCAAAAAGGTTTACAGCAAAATCATAGCTACTACTGTTGAAAAGCACTGCCGATGCTTTAGTAGGCGATTGCGGAATTTTAGCCAAAACTTGATTAATATCATTAACAAATTGACGCTCAGATAACGCTGAGCCATTATGATTAAATCGAATATTTATGCTTGCGTTATCTAAAGTATTAAACACCTGCATTCCTTTTTACTTTTTTCCTTACTAACCACTCTATTGCAAATAAAACACCCATAATAATGTATGCAATAAAACCGTTATAAAATGCCCACACATCAAGACTTGTAAACACACTAGTGTATAACGCTATACTGGCGTTAAAAACAAAAAAAACGCACCATATTTTAGTTACATTTTTAGTGTACGAAATAGCTCTTTTATCAAGCTTTGGCTCAGTGATACGCGCAAACGTTTCTATGATACTTGGACCTTTAAAAAGCGAGTAAGCAAAAACAAAAAACATAACAGTATTTACAATAACCGGATAAAGCCGAATACCAAAATCACTGCCCATCGTTTTTGATAAGCCAATAGCTAAAATTCCCAGTAGTGAGGCTGGCTTTATCCATGGCATTTTAGCTAATAAAGGCTTGCTTAACCAAAGCCTTATTATTAACAGTGTTAATAAAATCACAGTGAGTAAATAACTGTTGAAACGTGTCAGCCCTATATAAACAATGAAAGGGTAACAGGTTAAAAAAATCATTATTAACGCTGTTAAAAATGCCTTAAACATGCTTATTTAACGAGCTTTTCTATTTCAGATACAACATCTTGCACAGTGCGAACTTGTTTAAATGCGTCAGGCTCAATTTTCTTACCTGTAATTTCACGTAACTTAACAACTAAATCTACAGCGTCAATACTGTCTAAGTCTAAATCTTCGTACAGGTTAGCTTCTAAAGAGATATCTTCAGCATCTATTTCAAATTCATTTTCTAAAATGCCGTGTAATACATCATAAATTTCAGCAGCGGTTTTCATTATTATTCCTAGTGTGTGTTAATTAAGTACGTGATTGTTCTATAAATTGCGCTAAAGAGTTAACACTCGCAAAATGCGCTTTAGTTTGTTCTGAATTTGCATCAATTTTTACGTCGAATTCTTTTTTGATAGCAAGCCCGAGCTCTAGCGCATCAATGCTATCTAGCCCTAAACCATCTACAAATAAAGGCTCGTCGTCTTTTATATCGGCAGTGGTCATATCTTCAAGATCTAGGCTCGAAATAATCAATTGTTTAATTTGTTGTTTTAATTCACTCATATATAGCTAAGCTCTTTTGTAAAGTATTGTTGTAAGCCTTTCGTAAGCTGGCGGGACTGTATTGCAGGTACGTCGCTTGTATAAATAATATCGCTTTTGAAAGAATGTGGTGCTAGTTGCATAGAAAAATGCGCTTGGTATGGGGCTACTTTGTACCAAGGCGTCCCTTTAGTTAACGTATTAGGTTTCATTTTAATCAATACGGTGGTTATAGGGGCATGACATCTAAGGGCTATATTTGCAGCCCCTCTTTTAAATTTAAGCGAATTATGAGGTACTGAACGTGTTCCCTCAGGAAAAACAATTAAGTTATTCCCTCTTTTTAGTGTTTGCTCGCATTCTTTTAATAATTCTTGCGGGTCTTCATTGCTTATATAACCTGTACTTTTTATCACACCACGCATAAAAGGGTTTTTAAAAAGGTGTGCTTTTACAACGCAATCAACATTTTTAATAACCGATATAAGTACCACAACATCAATAAGTGATGGGTGATTAGCCAAAACAAGCTCGCCTTTCAAATTAGCTAAATGGGCTTTATCTTTAATATGAAAACGGATAGCGCCAGTGTGATGCATTAAAGCGACAAAAAATTTAAAGCTATAATGCACTACCGTACGCGCATTTTCTTTTTGCTTTACAGGACAGCGTTGAAATAAACGTTGAACGGGGAATAGTAGTAAGGCTAAAAATAGCCCACCTAAACCAAATACACTAAAACAAAGGCCAGTGGCTATAATGCGCCAAACAAGGCCTATTACTCTTATTATTGTATTAAGCATAGTGTGTTAACAACCAACCATTAGCACTGGCGCTTTGTTTGTTAAACATTGCTTTAGCAAGCTCTAAACTTAAAGGAGTAGTTGTTTGTTCGCTATTGTTAGTGGCTTGTTTAGTTAAACTAAAATGAGCTTCTTTTTCTGTAGCTAAACGTATAACTAACGCAATAGAATGTGTTATTTGTGCCTCATCAACAAATGTTGTGTACGGCTCTGGGAGTGACTCATCTGTATGCACAAGTAATATATGTGGTTGTTTATACTCAACCAACTTTATATATGCTTCAATCAAAGCGCAAGCAAAGCTATCCTTACCCGCTGCGATAGCGTTCATAGGTTGGGTGTTACCGCTAATAATGCTATACATACCAATCGCAGCGTTGTGCACACTTAAACCAAAGCCTGTCGGAGATAGAGGTTGTTTCTCACCAAGCTCTCCTAATAAATTAGCTGTTTTATGGAAATCGCCATGGCGTGATGAAAAAATAACAGGCATGTTTTCATACCCTTTATCATTTGTAACCTGGTGCGCAGTATGTAAAACCATTTTTACAAATGGTGTCATTCTTCTGCGCTGCATTGCAGGTACCCAACTTAATGTAATTGGTGATGAGTCGTACCAATTTTCAGAGGGGCTTTGTCGCTGTTCAGGCTTAATCCATGTAGCGAGTTGTTCAACAACAAATTTCACAAATAAACGTTATTTAGTAAGTAAGGGGGCGAGAATTTTACCGATATTAGCAATAAAAGTAAAATATTCATTAAATAAATGCCAGCACTTACTAACTGTTCAGCGCTGGCTCATATAACCTAAGAAAGCAAAGCAATATCACTTTGTTTTATACACTTAGCTTTGTTGCCCACAATATCATCAACGTTAAGGTCGTTTATTAAGGCCTCGCCTTGTGCTTGTTGCTCATCGCTCAGTGGCACATACGGTAATCTAAATACGGGATTTACCGCGCCTGTCATCATCATTGCGGTGTTTATTGCAATCGGGTTTGGCTCGCAGAATAGCCAGTTCATTAAAGGTTGTAATGAGGTATTTAACGCATCATTTTTAGTATCCATTAACTGGCGGAACAACCCTGGTATAAGATTAGATGTGACCGATATAACACCGTGTGCATTGTGTGTGTGGCGTGCATCGTGTGCTTCGTCATCGTTACCTGACCAACACGCAATGCCTTGCTGTTCGTAATGGGCAATACGCTCGTTACCACCACATTCTTTTACACCAATTAAATTAGGGTGTTTTGCTAATGGCTCAATAATATCAGGGGTTAAATCTTGCCCTGTGCGCCCTGCTACGTTGTAAATAAACGCAGGGCCTATATCGAGTACACGTTTAAAGTGCTCGTTAACACCGGCAATAGAAGTGCGGCCATAGTATGGGTTAATTTGCAGCGCGGCATGCATACCACTTGCAAAGCCATACTTAGTGGCTTTAATAGCTTCGCGGGTATTATTGCTACCCGTATTCCCTACAATCACGAGCTTATCGCCATATTTATTTGCACTGTGCGCGATAAGCATTAAATGCTCTTCCCAGTTCATTAGCTGGCCTTCGCCGGTTGTACCACCAACCACAATGCCATCTACACCCGCTGCAATTTGTATTTCGACGAGTTCATCGTACTTTGCTAAATCTATTTCACCATTCGCTAAGTATGGGGTTTTAATGGCGGTAATTAAGCTTGCTTGTTTAATTTGTTCTAGGGTGCGCATAAAAATTCATTATTTATAAAACTTGCGCTATTTGTAACATACTTGCACGCATTTTTGCAGGCCTAAGCGAATAATAAACGTAAAATGGCTTGTGTTATTTAGTTTGATAATACAAAATACAAATACTGTACATTTAAACAGTGTTTGTATTTTTAATTTTAAGCGAGCCATTATGCGTTTATCTGACTACTTAGCCACTCATTTTTATAACACCAATGAGCTTTGCCATGCTTTAAATATTGATGCCGAGCAACTAGATACATGGCAGCAGCAAAGTATTTTTCCTAAACCAAGTTATTGTATAAAAAGCCAATTAAGTTGCAGCTCGTACTCTGGTTTGTATGAATGTGAAGAGTACGATGACTATTACCCGCGCGGCTGTGTAAATTGGGGGCAAGGGCTAATAAAACAAAAAATTGAATCCTCAAGCAATGCCTTTAATTACTTTGCGCAGCAGTACACGGCAAGCCTGAGTAAACTTGCCCAGCAAGGTTTTATTTTTAATGAAGAATTATTTGGCTGCGAAATAGACGAGCATTTACAGCAAGTGTGGCAACAGTTTTTATGCAGCAAATACGGCGTACTGACACAAAACGGTTTAATTGACGAAATAGTATGTGTGGATATAGGTCGCTTGCTGGTAGACGATATTACTGAATTGCGCACTAAAGGAAGTTTAAATCAACAAGAGCGTACGCAGCTTCACCCCGCGATGAAATTACTCAATAAAGCATTAGGCCACGGCGCCGATCACGAAAAACAACACACATTACGTGCCCGTTACATAGATGCACTTATTTTAAAGTACGATTTATCGATTAAATAAAATGGCTGAGGTTTTAATACGAGGTGGGTATTTAAAAGACTAAGTAACGCAAATGGCGATGTATGCTTACGCCGCCACTGTATTTTACTCATTAACTAATAAGAGTGCTTTTTACTAGCCGATGGTGTTGTACACATCAACATTACTGCTTGTTACAAGCCCGGTAACTTGGGTACCAAATGCTTTGTAGTGAGGCTCTTGTTTATGAGCTTCAAAGTGTTCTTGCGACGCCCACTGCTCACTTACAAGGTACTCGGTATTGTCTGAGTCTCGTTTAACCGACAACTCGTAACGCAAACAACCCACTTCTTTACGTGAATACTTTTGCAGATTTTCGAGCGCAGTTAAAACAACCTCTGCGTCGATATTTTTGCTCGCTATAGTGGCAATTACCGTTAACATACGGAGTCCTTTTAAAAAAATAAAGGTGCAGCTTTGCTACACCTAATGTTGTTTTGCGTATTTTATTACTGATCCCACTGCGGCGCAAAATCAGGCGTTGCTTGGCGGTCGCCACAATCAAGTCCGTCAATACGAGCAATGTCTTCAGCGTCTAATTTAACATGGTCATTAAAGTTATCTTCTAAGTTTTTACGCTTAGTTGACGATGGAATAGTGGTCATGCCGTTGGCATTAATCCATGCAATAACTACTTGCGCTGGTGATGCCTCATGCTTATTAGCAATATCAATAATAGTTTGATCTTTTAGTACTTTACCAACTACAAATGGCATATACGCTGTAACGTGAATGTCGTGCTGGGCACAAAAAGCGCGTAGCTTAGTATTGGTTAAATACGGATGCACCTCAACTTGGTTAGTAAATATTTCACGCGAATCAAGTGTTTGCATTGCTTCGTTTAAATTGGCAATAGTAAAATTAGATACGCCAATATGTTTTGTTAAACCAAGCTGCTTAGCTTTTAAAAGCTCAGTTAGGTACTCACTCATTGGCTCACCATTTGAAGGCGCAGGCCAATGAATAAGCAGTAGATCAACAGAGTCTACTTGTAATTTTTCAAGTGACTTTTCAACGCTGGCAATAAAGTCAGTTTTGTTAAGCTTGTTGTTCCACACTTTGGTGGTTAAAAATATTTCGCTGCGCGGAATGTTGCTGTCTTTTATGGCTTGGCCTACTTGCTCTTCGTTACCATAAATTTGCGCAGTATCAATATGACGAAACCCCACTTCTAACGCCATTTTTACTGAATTGTAGGCGGTATCGCCTTCTAAACGGAATGTTCCCATGCCTAAATCTGGCATTTCTATTACACGTTGTGTCATGGCTCTATCCTTATAAAATAATCGGTTAAAAATACAAACTGTTTAAAGTTTTACGAAATACACCTTTTACTTCTTTTGTGTTGTCACCTAAAAATTATGACCTCAATACAGGTAATGAGGTCATAAATTTAAGTTTCAACCTTAGCAGAATACTTTATGCTTGTTTCACTTCTCGCTTATCAAGCATGCCACTGTAACGAGTTACTACTAATGCTAGAGCACAAATTGCTGCGCCAATCCAAGCGGTATCTTGAAGTGACATGCCCTCTACTACACTGCCACCAATAATTGAGCCCAGGGCGATACCAATATTAAACGCTGCTATGTTTAAGCCCGATGCGACGTCTACCGCATTAGGAGTATGCTTTTGCGCCTGTTTTACGACATAAAGCTGTAAGCCTGGTACGTTACCAAACGCAAATGCACCCCAAACTAGAATAGTCAGTACGGCCGCTACTTTTGACTCCATCGTAAAAGTAAAAGCCAATAAAATAATTGTCAGCGCGCTAAATATAATACTCAGTGCGCTAATTGGGCCACGTTTATCAGCCAGTTTTCCGCCCCAAATATTACCAATGGCTACCGATACACCGTAAACCAGCATGATTAAACCAATCGCTGAAGGAGCAAAACCTGTTTCTTGCTCTAAAATAGGTGCTAAGTAAGTAAACGCAGTGAACGTGCCGCCGTAACCTAAAATTGTCATTAAATATACGAGTAATAAGCGCGGTTTAACAATAACCTGAAGCTGCTCTTTAAACGTTGCCGGAATAGACTGTTTTAAGTTTTTTGGTACTAAAATAGCGCTGCCAATTAAAGCGATTAAACCCAGTACCGACACCACTAAAAACGTTGCTCGCCAGCCAAAGTGTTGGCCAATCCAAGTGCCTAGTGGCACACCCGTCACTAGCGCTACAGTAAGTCCGGTAAACATAATAGCAATAGCACTGGCTTCTTTATCTTTACTTACTAAGCTTGTGGCAATCATTGAGCCAATTGAGAAAAACACCCCGTGAGCCAAGCCTGTTAAAATACGCGCTAGTATTAATGTTTCGTAACTAGGCGCTTGCCATGCAAGTAAGTTACCTAAAACAAATAAGCCCATTAAGCTTATTAGTACAATTTTACGGTTCCAACGCCCAGTTAGTGCGGTCAGTACTGGTGCACCAATGGCAACCCCTACTGCATATAAACTAACTAGCAAACCCGCTGAAGGTAGGCTTACGCCTAAATCGTTTGCAATAGTAGGCACTAATCCCACTATTACGAACTCGGTTGTTCCTATTGCAAATGCGCTTAAGGTGAGCGCCCACAAAGCCAATGGCATAATTAAATCCTCATTATTAGTTAAGACTTACAGTTTGACTAAAAATGTGTTTGCAAAAAATAGCATTAGTGACAAAATACTTTTGTAATTAATGCAAAAGTAAGGTACTCACGTATGGCTCAGCATGCAAAAACCGAAGACTTAGAAATGTTTTTAACGGTAGTAGATAGCGGAAGTTTTTCAGCAGCAGCTAATTTGCTTGATCAGCAAGTAGCAAAAGTGTCGCGGGCCGTGTCTCGCCTTGAAAACACGTTACAATGTACATTACTAAATAGGACCACTCGCCGATTAGAGCTAACCGAAGAGGGCCATACCTTTATTAAATATGCTCGCGATGGCTTAAACACCTTACAAACCGGCGAAGAGGCAATAAAGCTTTTAAAACAAGCCCCTAGTGGAAAATTACGTATTGATGCAGCCAGCCCCTTTGTACTACACCAATTGGTACCTTTAATTGCTGAATTTAATACACAATATCCCCACATTACGCTCGATATAACCTCCCACGACAGCATTATAGATTTGCTCGAACATAAAACCGACTTAGCAATTCGTATAGGCGAGTTAAAAGACTCCAACCTACATGCAAAAAAGCTCGGCGTAAGTAAATTGCATTTAGTTGCAAGCCCTAGTTACCTTAAACATACACCGACTATTTCGCACACCAGCGACTTAACTCAGCATAAACTCATTGGCTTTACCGACTCGCCCAAACTTAATAACTGGCCGCTAAAATCGCCCACAGCTTTAAATTTTGGCCTAACCGCAAGTAGCGGCGAAACTGTACGCCAACTATGCTTGGCAAACCAAGGGGTGGCGCTGCTTTCGCACTTTATGATTGGTGATGATTTAAAATCAGGCAAGCTAATAGAAATACTGCCAGGAAGTATCAGCACGCCAAACAACCGCGAAATTGTGCAAGCGGTGTATTACAAAAACAGTGCTGTATCGTCGCGTATAATGGCCTTTTTAGACTTTATAAAACCACTGCTGAAATTGTAAGTGACGTTTTATACCAAACGTTTAATTAAGTAATCTATATTGTGGCTGGAAAAACGTGTTGATAGCT
>NZ_DJHW01000095.1:43276-63048 GCF_002433295.1 Pseudoalteromonas sp. UBA6610
AAACGTGTTGATAGCTAGGCAAAAAATTTGCTATTTCGTTGTTCTCAGCAATTGCTTCTGCATCCATGCAGTCGTAAATGAAAATTTTTTAACGCACGTAGCGACACGTTTAGCCCCGCAATATGATTAAGTATTATTGTGGATTGGTTTTGAGCCCAAGGGCAGCATAACTAACACCCTAAATAAAAAGGAATAAAATGGACTCGTTAACGCAGGTAGTTTTAGGTAGCGCAGTAGGTTACGCCGTATTAGGTAATAAAATTGGCCGAAAAGCCGCTTTATGGGGTGCTGCTTTAGGTACTTTACCCGACTTAGATGTTTTTATCCCTTATGGCGGGCCAGTGGAGGCATTTACTTATCATCGCGGTTTTAGCCATTCGTTTATTGTGCACTTATTAATTAGCCCCCTTATTGTTTGGCTTATTTTAAAAATACACTCCGGCATGCAAATACATAAAGCGCGCTGGTTTTGGCTGGTATTTTTATGTTTATCAACCCATGCATTACTTGATAGCTTTACAGTATATGGTACGCAATTAATATGGCCGCTTAGCGAGCACCCTTTTGCTATTTCAAATATATTTATAATCGATCCCCTGTACACCCTGCCGTTATTGTTGGCCTTTCTGTGCACTTTAATACCTAAAATACACACACCGCGCATGTATAAAATTAACGCCGCTATGCTTGTGCTCAGTAGCCTTTATTTAAGTAGCTCTCTTATTTTAAAAGTAATAATTAACAATAAAATAGACGCCGCGTTTGCACATAAACACATACACATTAATAACTATGTAAGCACCCCCGCCCCGCTTACAACCTTGCTGTGGCGAGTTGTAGCTATGTCTGATGGGCAATATTACATAAGTTATGCCTCGGTATTTGACTCCCCTGAAGAGGTTACAATAAACCGCTATAACACAAGCCCCGCTTTGCTAAACGATATTAAAAATGAATGGGGCGTACAACGTTTGCAGTGGTTTACTAAAGGTTTTTATAGCGTGAAAGAGCAGCAAAATAAAATTGTTTTATCTGACTTACGTATGGGCATGGAGTGTTATTACGTATTTAATTTTGCAGTTGGTGAAAAAACCAACAAAGGAGTGCAGGTAAGCAACTTTGAAAAACTAAATCAGCGCTCAAATTTAAGTAGCCTAAGTAAAGTGTGGGGTAGAATTTGGAACCCTGATGTCAGTTTAGCCCCGTCCTATGCAGACAAAAACTGTATGAAAACGCCTTAACACTCTGATTATAATTGCATTCATTAATCTGAGCTGGCGTTAAAATATTTAAGTTTGCTTTCGCTAGCTAAAAATTTTAAGTGAAAACAAAACAAATTAGCAGCTTGAGATAATTTTATTATCCAAAGCTCAGGTTGGTGGTTAATTAATAAGGCGCAGCTAAGTGAGCGTTTCACCTGCGCCTAAGTATTAATTTTGGTGCTCGTATTGGCCGCGGTATACCTCAAACACTTTTAAAACAGTGTGCTGTTCTTTATTTAGATTATCAAACCAATCGTCAAATAGTTCGTCGTTATCTTGCTCACTTAACGCCATATATTGTGCTAATAGCTCAATAATATCGTTGTGTGTACAGTCTATTGGATTAATTTGCTCAGATAAGACTGTGTGATCGCGCTCTCTAAGGGTTTCCATCACCCCTTGGTCTATTTGTTCTTGTTGTGCTGCGTCGCTCATAGCTTACCTCTAAACCGTAAAAATTTTCTTGTTAACACTTTTTATATAGTTATAACAGCCTAAAAACTAATAGCCAGTATTTTTGGTTTAAGTGGTTATTTTTTGAATTGTTTGCGCAATTAGCCAGCAAAAATATCAGTAAATGAGAGTAAAAATCATTTGCGCGAATGCCGTAAACGCGATAACCTATAGTTATATTATCACATAACAACTTGAGGCGTATTATGAAACCTAATATCCATCCAGATTACAACGTGGTTGCTTTTCACGATACAGCTGCCGATAGCTACTTCATTATTGGCTCTACCATTAAAACAGACCGCACTATTGAGCTTGAAGGGAAAACGTATCCGTATGTGCCTATTGATGTGTCTAGCGACTCGCACCCGTTTTATACTGGTAAGCAAAAAACAGTGGCTAGTGACGGCCGTGTCGCACAATTTAACCGTCGCTTTAAAAACTTATCTACGCCCAAAAAAGGTGAGTAATGAAAGTATTAAGCTCGCTTAAAAGCGCTAAGCAACGACTAGGATGTCAAATAGTGAAGCGAAAAGGACGTGTTTTTGTAATATGTAAAGACAATCCACGTTTTAAAGCAGTACAAGGAATGAAGAAAAAGTAACACTAATTCCGTGAAGTATACGGGCAAACGATACTTGTTTACCCGTATTTTTTATTTAACAACTACAGAAAACTCAGGTTGGGCCTGAATCACTTTTTTAACAGTACACGTATTAACCGCAGCAATAAGTGCTTTTTTATATTTTTGAGGAAAGCCATCTGGTAAATTAATTTCGATAGAAAATAATTTTTTACCTTCTTCATCTATGTTTTCATTATTTTGCGTAAGCGTCATCCCTTGTGTAGAGATATCGCGTTGCTCACAAAATTTACGTGCATAAAACCCAGCACATAGCACCATGCTTACTAAAAAGTAGTCAAACGGTTCTGGGTGTTCGGCACCGCCACCAGCATTAATACTTTGATCGCTTATTACTTCAAGGTCGCCAAATTTTGCACTTTGTTTTTGACCCTCTAACAATGACACTGAAATTTCCATTACTATTCCTTAATTAATCTGCACCCTAGATAAGAGCTTTACTAAAATATTGAAAAATGAGCATTCAAACTACTTAATCTGCAGCTATACATTTTATTAAAACATCACAAATCTGTGCATCAATAATGCGCTATAGCGAAAAAGTTAGCATATGTAGCGCTGAAATAACTGCTCGACATTAATTTACAAAAAAGCTGAGGTTAATTACCAAACAATAAGTCAAAAAAACCCGGAGGCTCGTGCAACTCATGATACTTCTTGCGTAAATCATCTATATTTTTAAGGGCTGGCTTTGCTGCATCAAGCCCGCGCTCATTCGCTAATTTTTTTGCCAACTTTGCTTGCGCAATAACTTTATCTAGCCCTTGTAGCGACATTTGTGCTTCTTTATGAAAGGTCGCTTTTTTACTGGTTTCAACCAAAGTAATAAACTTATCTATGGCGGTATTAAAGCCACCTATACCTACTGCTTGCACCGCATTTTTATAAGCAAGGCCTGTATTTTTCATATTAACTTCGAGATCAACTTCTTGCTCTGAAATGGCCGCAGTACTAAATACAAAAGTAAAAATTAAAACTAAAAACTTCATGGTAAAACCTATTTATAAAAAACAGTATAAGTGTATCAAATTTACGTAATAAAGTAACTCAAGGTGCATAGGATGCTAGATAACTGTAAAGGGGCTTTACAAAATTATGATACGGCAAGTTTTATAGTGAAAAATTTTCAAATTTAATTTTTATTCTTACTATTTCTCAAAAGTTAACTCATTTAACAAGTTAAATTAAACACATAAACCTTACAAATCCGCCTATAATTAGAGCACCCCATTTAAAGGTTAAAATACACTCAATGGTTATATTTAAGCCATTATCAAATCAAGATGCTCAAAATAAACTCTTTAATATTACCAATACAATTCCAGTGTAAATTAATTGACAGCAATTAATAAGCAAAGCGTAAACACCCATAAAACTTAAACTCCTAACATCACCTCGCTTTATTGTTAATTTAACAACAAATCACCTGTAACTTATTTCATGTTAGTGATTTAGCCTTATTTTAGTTGCTTTTAATAAAATAATACGCATGCAATAATCGCCGGCCCTATAACAAAAGTTATAGGGCTTAGGCTAAATGCACTGTGTATTTAGCTAAAAGATAATGTATTTAATTATTATAAAATCTCCTTTGGGAAACACATGAAACGTCATAATTTACTTTCTACTAGCATTAAATGTGCATTGATTACTGCTGCTGCAACAGCGAGTAATTCTGTACTTGCACAAGATGAGCAAGCGACAAAAATTGAACGCGTTGAAGTAACGGGTTCGCGTATTTTACGTGAAGGCGCTATTGCACCGGCACCAGTAACAGTTATAAGCGGCGAGCAGCTAATTAATACTGGCGCTGTAAACATTGGTGAAGCGCTAAACAACTTACCAGCACTTGGCAATACATATTCAATGGCTAACTCAGGCCGCTTTATTGGTACAGCTGGTTTAAACATTCTTGATTTACGTAACATGGGTACCGACCGTACCTTAGTACTTGTAAACGGTAAACGCCACGTATCTAGCTCGGCGGGCTCTCAAGCTGTTGATACAAATACTATCCCGAGCGTCTGGGTTGAGCGAGTAGAAATTATTACTGGTGGTGCATCAGCTGTATACGGTGCTGATGCGGTTACAGGTGTTGTCAACTTTATATTAAAAGACAACATTGAAGGTATGGATTTTAGCGTTACCCGTGGTTTTGCCGATTTAAACAGCTACAACAACGAAAAAGCAACGTTCTCGTACGGCTCTAATTTTGATAACGACCGTGGTAATGCCGCTTTTGCTATTGAGTACTCAGGCCAAGATTCATTAAATGCACTTGACCACCCTTGGACTAGCACATCTTTTAGCAGCTTACCTAACCAAGCCCAAACGGATGAGAACAAAAATAGTGCTGACTTTCCTGATAAAATTTTAACACCTAATGCGGGTTATTTCGCCATCAATGATGCAGGTGTTTATGCACTTGAAGATCCAAGTAAATTTATTAATAGCTTTAACCCGGATAGCAGTGCTCGTGACTTATACATAGGCAATAACGCAGATCCATATTCATGTGCAGAATGTGACTTTTTTAACCTAGGCCAATTTGAAGAAATACAACCTGAGTTTGAGCGTTACAACGTAAACTTTAAAGTTAACTACGATCTTACCGACGATTTAAACGTCTACTTTGATGCAAAATACGTAAACAGCCAAGGCGAAAGCATAGGTCAACCTGCGTTTTTCTTTTTTGACAGCGACAACAGCATTAAAATTGATAACCCTTACCTAGACCCAGATATCAAAGCGCGTATGCAAGAGGAAGGCGTTGATTCAATCATGGTTAACCGCATGATGAGTGATCTTGGCCGCCGCGTTGAAAATAATACCCGTGAAACAACGCGTTTTGTTACAGGCTTAAAAGGGACTGTGTTTGAAGACTGGGAATTAGATACATCAGTTGTGTATGGTCAAACTGACTTAGAGCGCGAAAATGGCGCTAATATGATTTTAGCCAACTACTTTAATGCCCTTGATGCCGATGAAGATGCAGATGGCAACATCGTATGTCGCAGCGTTGCAGCATAAGCTGATGGCTGTGTACCGGTTAACATTATGGGTTTTGGCGCACCATCTCAACAAGCGATCGATTACATAAATACGGTATCTGTAGGTACGTCAACTATTAAGCAAACCGTGGTTTCTGGTTCACTTGCCAATGGTGCTATATTTGAATTACCAGCAGGTTATGTAGGTGTTGCGTTTGGTGCTGAATACCGTAAAGAAGAAAGCGAAACAAAAGAGCCAGATAACGCAGAAGGTACATTTTTTAACGCTTTAGGCGAAGATAAAGGCTCGTTTAATGTGCGTGAAGTATTTTTTGAAGCGACTATGCCTATTTTAACTGACTTACCGCTTATTCAAGATTTAGTATTTGATACCGCAGTACGTCATGCTGATTACAGCACAATTGGCGAAGCAACTAGCTGGAAACTAGGCCTTGATTGGACTGTTAACGATGAACTACGTGTGCGTGTAACGCAATCTGCAGCACTTCGTGCGCCTAACATAAGTGAAGTATTTGGTGCAGCAAGCCAAACTTTCTACAATGTAGAAGACCCGTGCCGCGCTGAAAACATAGCTAATTTATCAAATGCAGCAACACGCACCGCAAACTGTGCTGCATTAGGTGTTGCAAGTGACTTTAACTCAGGTTACGACTCAGCCTCTTTAGATGGCTTAACAAGCGGTAACCGTGATGTTAAAGGTGAAGAGTCTACAAGTACAACGGTAGGTATTGTTTATCAACCAGAGTTTTTAGAAAACGCTGTGCTTACTATAGATTACTGGGAAATTGATCTAGAAAATGCAATTGACACAATCGACGCGCAAGAAATTCTTGACCGCTGTGTTGATAGCACAACAGGTATAGACAATCAGTACTGTAATTTAATTACACGTAATGCCAGTGGTGAAATTTCGCTAATTCAAAACTCAGTACTTAACGTAGCTGGTCAAAAGGCGTCTGGTGTTGATTTTGAACTAGGCTATGACTTTGATGCGCTAGAAGGTAGCTTTAAAACACGTTTAATTGGTACTTACCTTATTGAACGCAAAGATTACCCGTTCCAGGATGATCCTAGTTCATATATTGAGTACGCAGGTACAACCGGCGAAGCGAAATGGCAGACTAACCTGTCGGTTAGCTATGCAATGGATAACTTTTATTCAACGGTTGAAACACGCTTTATCAGCGAAGTTGATTTATACACAAATGTAGAGCTTGCGAGTAACTCGAACCCAAGTAACCAAATGTCTTACGGTAAATACTTTATTACCGATATGACAGTGGGTTACAACTTCGATAGCGGCTTAGGCGTTAAAGTAGGTGTTGATAACCTATTTAATCGTAAACTTCCGTATGGTACACGCGGGACCGGCGAAAACAGCGCAAGTTACGATAACATTGGCCGCTTTGGCTACATTAACTTAAGCTACAGCTTATAATTAGTAACAACGTTTATTAATTAAGTTAAAGGCTCGCACTGCGAGCCTTTTTATACCAATGCGCTTAATTAGGTGAGCTATTTTGCAAATTGGTATTACTGCACTTTATTTAATATTACTTAACCATACACTTTGATATGGCTCTAACTCTATAGTGAGTTGGTCCTCGGTAATTGTTTCATTAGCCACTAAATCAAACCACTGCTGGGTGTTAATTAAGTTTAAATCTGCAAGGGTAAGTACTTGTGGTTTATCACTTATGTTATAAACACAAAATATACTTTGGCGCCTGTCTATACTTTGCCGCCAAAAACCAAATAACCCCCCCGCTAAGTGCAGCGTAAATTGCGTGGCATTAGGATGAAATGCGCTCTGTTTTTTTCGAATACCTAATAAATGCTTAATACCATTAAACACTTTGTGATGATGGCTATATTTATCACCTAAAGCCGATAATAGTTTTGACTCTTGCCAACGATGACGGTTAATTGCACGGTTATGCTGTGAGTTTTCAAAGCGTTCGTAATCGTTCGTTGTGCCAAGCAAACTATGAATATAAAGCCCAGGGATCCCTTCAAGCGCAAACATAATGGCGTGTGCACACATAAATCGCTCAAGGCCAAACTTATCTTGCCCATTGTGCGTGCCTTGTAATGCATCAAAAAGTGCAATATTTAGCTCATACGGTGTGTGCGTACCATCGTTACTGGTGCGCATTGATACACGCCCACCAAATTGCATAGACGTACTCACCAATGACGCCACTTCGCTTGGTTGTAACAAGCCTTCTATTGGCCTAAGTCCAATGCCATCGTGCGAGGCAATAAAGTTAAAGTATGTGGTGCCGTTTTGCGCAGGCGGCATACTCATCATCCAATGCTTAATGGCTGTGCTATCTCCACTGAGTAATGTATGCAGTAATAAAGGCGGTAAAGCAAAGTTATAAATACTGTGGGCTTCGTTGGCGTTACCAAAGTAAGAGAGGTTTTCTTGGTTTGGTATGTTTGTTTCGGTAATTATGACAACGCTTGGCTCAGTATGCTCTATAAGGGTGCGAATAAGCCTAACAGCTTCATGCGTTTGCGGTAAATTAATGCAATTTGTATTGAGTTGTTTCCATAAAAATGCAACCGCATCTAGCCTGAACAAGCGTACGCCGTTATCTAAATAATGGCGAATAATACTTATAAACTCTTTTAGAACTTCCGGGTTACCAAAATCAAAATCAACTTGGTCGTGGCTAAACGTACACCATACATGTTTTTCGCCGCTTGGTGTGGTTACCGTATTTAATAGCGGTGACGTACGCGGGCGTACTACATTAGATAAATCATCGGTTAAACTTGCCGTTTTAAAGTAATCTTTGCCGGGGTCTAAATCGTTTAAAAAGTTTTCAAACCATACACTTCGGCTAGAACAATGATTAATCACTAAATCTGCCATTAGCTTTACATCTTTGGCAATATTTTTTATATCTTGCCAATCACCTAGCGATTCATTTACTTGCACGTAGTTCATTACCGCAAAGCCTTCATCAGAGCTATACGGGTAAAATGGCAATATATGTAAAGCATTAAGCTGCATATCGCACTGCTCTTTTATAAACCGGTGCAAGGTTTTAAGCGGTGCTTCTACCGGCTTTGCAACAGCTTGGTCTCCCTCATCGTGCTTAATAATAGAGTCGCCATAGGCTATTAATATAATATCTTGCTCGTCCCAACGGTTAGTATGGGGTGTAGGGTCGCGCAGCGGGCTGTCGCCTAAAATTATAGTTATAAGCTGCTCAGCCAGCTCTGTAATACTTAAGGGCAGTTCAACATCTTTATAAATAATATGTAGATGTTGCTCTACCCGCTGTAAAAATAATTCACTTACTGTATTCACACGCGCCCCTTATTATTGTTTTACTTATTCACTAAATTCTTTATTATCAAGATCAACCGCTTCTCTTAAGCGCTCAAAAACATCTGGCATGGCCGATACAACACGGTTCCAACTTGGCACAAATGGCGCTTCCATTGGGTTATCTAAAAAGTGCTGACCTGCTTCCATAACATTTTTGGCAAACATTTCTACGGCCTTTTCCTCTTGGTGCACATCTAAGGTTAAACCATTCATCAGTGCATCGTTATGATACGTTTCTATAAAGTCTAAACCAATACGGTAGTAAGTTGCTTTTAAAGAACGAATTGTTTCGCTGGTAAAAGTAACCCCTTGAGTGGCTAATTTTCTAAATAGTGCCTTGGTTATGTCTATCGACATTTTAGATAAACCGGCGTTTTGGTCATCAAGAGAAAGTTCCTGATGCTTATGATCGTAGTTATCAGCAATATCCACTTGGCATAAGCGATTGTGCGAATAATTACGGTACATTTCACTTAGTACGCCAATTTCAAGGCCCCAATCACTCGGAATACGAATATCGTTTAGCACATCACGTCTAAACGAAAACTCCCCTGCTAACGGGTATCTAAAGGTATCCATGTACTCAAGGTAGTCGGTATTGCCTAAAATAGTTTTGAACGAGCGTAATAACGGCGTTACTAATAAGCGCGATACTCGGCCATTAATTTTGCCGTTTGCAGTACGTGGGTAAAAGCCTTTACAGAATTCATAATTAAAACGAGGGTGTGCTACAGGGTAAATTAAGCGCGCTAACAAACCTCTGTCGTAAGTTAAAATATCGCAGTCGTGCAGTGCTATCGACTCTACCTCTGAGGTGGCTAATTTATAACCCATGCAATACCACACGTTTCTGCCTTTACCAAGTTCACGCGGTGCAACGCCTAGCTCTTGTAATTCTTTATCAAGCGCTTGCAAACGGGGACCATCGTTCCAAAGCACTTTGTGGTTTTGGTTAAGCTCTTTAAAAAAGCCTAAAGCATGGCGGTATTGTGACTCGTCTGCCCTGTCTAAACCTATGGTAATTTGCGATAAATAAGGAACCTCTCTGAGTTCTTTTACAATGTTTTGCAGCGCTGGGCCTTCAAGCTCACTAAACAACGAAGGGAGTATTAACCCCATTGGCCGTTGCTTACTAAAACTAATTAGCTCTTCTTCAAGCGCTTCTACTGGTCTATCGGCGATATTGTGTAAGGTTGTGATGATGCCATTTTGATAAAAATCAGCCATGTGATTTTCGCTCCTCAATAGTATTTAAAATGCTGCTAATACAAGGCAATGTGGTTATTTCTTCAATCCAACCCAGTGGAGCGGGCGATTGCGAATAACGCGCCTTGTTATGTGTTAACTTAACCGGCTTTTTACTGCTTGGGTTATGTATGATAATGGCGATATCAGCTTGCTCTAGCATCTGCTTATCGTTGTCACTATCACCTAGTGCAATTACCGTGAGAGGCTTTCTAAAATGTTGTGAAATTTGTTTAACTAACCACTGCTGTGCAGCGCTTTTATCGGTGTTTTTAGCAATATGTATAAACCGCCCGCCTATTTTTATTTCGTAGCCGAGTGCTTTAACATCGTTTACAAACGCATTAAGTAATTCATCGCTTCCGTGCCAATAAAGTGGGTCTGAAAAATCGCGTGTTTGAGCGCGCCTTGCATGCGCTTCATCAAGCCCGGTGAGGGATGATATTTGCTCGCTCGACAAATCACTAAATAACTTATAATGCGATTTATACTCGCTGCTTAAGGAGTCTAAATCACTAAGTAAGTTAGATAAGGGTGATGCAAATGCATAACACCAATACGCCCCTACTTGCGTGCAGCCAATGGGTTTAAGCTCAAAATAATCTACGGGTAAATAAGCAGCCGCGCCATTTTCAACAATAAAAGGCTGTTGAATATTAAGCTCGTTTTTAAGTTCAACCACTTCGCAAAATGTTTTGCTCGTATTAAACACCACAGGAATGTGGGCTGCTTGTAAGTCTTGCAGCAAGCTACTGATATTTTTAGTGTTGTAATCGGCGTGATCGAGTAACGTGCCATCTAAGTCGGTAAATATAATAGGTTGCAGCGTATTGTCGCTGGTTAAGTGCATAGCACTAATATCGCGATTACTATCAAGCTCTATAAGGGCGTTAGCTTTAGCGCTTAGGGTGTTTAAGTTTTCGCGAGTAATACGCTCAAAATGAGAAATAAAGTGCACCAGTTGCTCATCACTCATGGTGCCATCGCCCTCGCCCTTAGCGGCAATAAGCTTTTGCTCTTGCTCTTGTCGCCACTTAAATACATCTTCAAAGCTCGGCGCTTTGAGCATCACCGTGTAATCTATTTTACTAAACACACTTTTGTATTCATTTGCTAGGCAACTGTTTACACAACGGCGCCACACGCCTTCTTTATCGTGCTGTGTTTCTAACTCGTTTATAGGCTCACTTAAAGAAAATAACGGTTGTGGCTCACTGCCTACACACCAGCCTTCTAAAATAATAATATCAATGGGTTTATTGTTACATTGCCATGTTTGCTCGGGGCTGCAATCGTCGTGATGCTTGTCAAATTTAGGCAAAGGCACGCCAACCTCTTTTGCAAGTAACCGGCTTATGGTGGTATTCATTAACCCTACATCGTGGGTGCCAGGCACACCACGGGTGGCAAATAATGGGTGTACGTCTTTGGCAAGTCCTTGGCGGTGCGCTTTAGATAAGTAAAAATCGTCAATAGAAAGCGCGACACTGGTAAACGGCGTGTTGTTACTAAACCAAGTAACTAAAAAATCTGCGAGGGTGGTTTTTCCTGAACCTTGGCAACCATTTATGGCGACAAAAATAGGGGTGTTATTTTTTTTTGATTCTAGAATATCGTGTGCAAGCGGGATAAAAAATTGCTCACTAAGGTACTGATACTTTAAAGGCAATTGGTGCTTTGCTAAAAATGGGGTTATATCCACAATACTGGCCTCTGACATAGTAACTCCTTATATTATGAAGTAACAAATGCAGGTACTAGACCACTATTATTTTTATTTAATTATTAGTAACTTACAAAAATAGCGCAATTAGTATGCGCTATTTTGGTGCGTAAATTTTACATACAGTGCAAAATTAATCAGTTTCTGGTTCAGCTTTTGGCAATACTAAGTTAAGCACAATACCTAAAATGGCGCACAAGCTAACCCCTTCTAAGCTAAATTGGCTGCCCCCAATGTGCATACCGCCAATACCGCATACTAATATAAGTGCCACAATACTTAAATTACGGGGTGCAGTTAAGTCATCACCAGATTTAACCAACGTATTTAAGCCCACTACCGCAATTGAGCCAAACAACAAAATCATTATGCCGCCCATCACAGGTACAGGAATTGTTTGTAAACCAGCGCCCATTTTTGCCACAAAGGCCAGTACCACAGCAATTATGGCAGTCCACATCATTACTTTAGGGTTAAAGTTTTTGGTCAGCATCACTGCGCCGGTTACTTCAGAGTAAGTCGTGTTTGGCGGGCCACCAAATAAAGAGGCAGCGGCAGTGGCTAAGCCATCACCAAATAAGGTGCGATGTAAGCCTGGTTTTTTTAAAAAGTCTTTATTGGTTACTTGGCTAATAGCCATCATATCGCCAATATGCTCAATAGCAGGTGCAATGGCTACAGGCACCATAAAGAGAACTGCTTGCCACTTAAATTCGGGCCATGTGAAGTTTGGTACAGCCAACCAGCTGGCTTCATTTACGCTACCAAATTCAACCACACCCATTACTAGTGATAAAACATAACCCGATATAACACCGGCTAATATAGGGATCAGCTTATATACACCTTTGCCCCACACAGCAAAAATAAGTGTTACAACAAGAGAAAACAGCGAAATAATAATGGCTTTATCGTAAGCAATAAGTTCAATACTGCCGTCGCCACTTTTACCCATTGCCATATTTACCGCAACCGGTGCAAGGGCTAAACCAATCACCATAATAACGGGGCCGACGACCACAGGCGGCAAAATTTTATGAAGAGTTGCCACCCCTTTAAATTTAACCAATAGCGCTAACAGCATATAAGCACAGCCCGCTGCCATTAAACCACCCATGGTGGCTGGTACGCCCCACATTTGTACTGAGGCAATAATAGGCGCAATAAACGCAAATGATGACGCTAAAAATATAGGCACCTTGCCTTTCGTCACTACCTGAAATAATAAAGTACCTATACCGGCTGTAAACAAAGCGACACTTGGGTCAAGCCCCGTTAATAAAGGCACTAACACTAACGCACCAAATGCTACAAACAACATTTGGGCGCCGGTTAAAATGGTTTTTATAGAAAATGTAGAATTATTTTGCACTGTTAAACCTTAGTAAACCGTACCGAAAATTTTGTCACCTGCATCACCAAGCCCTGGGATAATGTAACCCTTTTCATTTAAATGGCTATCAACTGAGGCAGTAAAAATCTCAATATCAGGGTGAGCGGCTAATGTTTTTTCAACACCCTCAGGTGCAGCAACCAGTACAATTACTTTAATGTCTTTACAGCCGGCTTTTTTAAGCATATCGATAGTAGCAATCATTGAGCCGCCAGTTGCAAGCATTGGGTCTATAACTAAGCTTAAGCGCTCATCAATATTGCCTACTAACTTTTCAAAGTAAGGTACTGGCTCAAGCGTTTCTTCGTTACGCTCAAGGCCCACTACACTTACCTTAGCCGCTGGGAGTAATGACATTACGCCATCCATCATGCCAAGGCCTGCGCGTAAAATAGGCACAACAGTAATTTTTTTGCCTTTAATGTGCTCTACTTTTAATTTGTTGCCGTCCCAGCCAGTAATTTCGTTATCTTCTAACTGTAGGTTTTTAGTTGCTTCGTAGGTTAATAAGGTACCTACCTCAGAGCATAATTCACGAAAGCTTTTAGTACTTATACCGTGAGCGCGCATTAAGCCTAATTTGTGTTGAACTAGAGGGTGTGAAATTACGTGAATTGACATGATAAAAACCTACTGATACTAGAATTGGCGGTATTTTATATTAAAAAAGGTCATTTGACCTGCAATTTTAAATAAGTTTTCATAGATCGTGCCAAAATGTATTGATTTGCTTGATATTTATGCAAGCAATACGCTACTTTATGTTTATAAGTTGTTATCTGATAACGTTATATTTACTTGCGCCATCATGTAGCTATTTATTTTAAAATGAGTTGGGCTCCAACCCGCTAAAAAACGATAAAAGTCGGCCCAAGCTAATGGCCATAATGCATGCCACTTTGCAATCACGTCAGCGGCATTTATTTGCGGTTGATACACTAAAAGCGCATTTTTTAATTGGCTAAAGTAGTAACGTAAATACTCATCGGCGCAGGTATGTAATTGCTCGTTGCTTAAGCAGCTGGTCATAAAATACATTACATCGCAAATCCCTACCCCAGCCCCTACATACTGAAAGTCATAAGCGAGTATTTCACTTTGCTCATTTGCAGCAAAATTGGCAAGCTTAGCATCGCCATGTATCAAGGTTTTGTAGTGTGATGCTTGCAGTTTTTTATCAATTTTATGAGCCGCATTTTTAATATCGGACTTTTTGTCAGCGCTTGGTTTTAACTTATTAAACTCATCTGGCCGTGTGCTCAAATGCCAATAGTTCCCTTCTTGCCATAAGCCCTTTGCAGGCTTATTTAAATTAAAGGCATGAAAAGATGCTAACCAGTTTAGTATTGCCTTTATATGCTGGGAGCTTGCTTGAGCAAAACCATATTGAGTAAAGTTTTTAAATACTAACGCATAATCATCACCATCATTAATTGCATTAATACAGGTAATACTTTTAGCGCTTGTCGGTAAGTACGCGCTGTATAACCTATAAAAATTATATTCAACTTTATAAGACTGCTGCTTTCTCTTTAATGCAAATTCGCTTTGCTTAATTTTTGGATGGTTTATGTAGCGTGGTATTTTTATCGCTTTAATAACACATGGCTCGGCATCAAGCATGCACTCGACAATACTGCCACACCCGCTCCAAAGCGATGTTAGCGTATCGCCCATTTCAATGTGTTTAAAATGAGGCTGTAAAAGAGGAAGATAAAATGCCATTGCTATATTAAGTCATTAAGTTTTTTATAGTTTAACATTAGAAGGTATTTTTAATAAAACGATAGCATCCATAAGCCCATTTCTTTTTAAAGTGACACCCACCTTAATTTCTACAAAGTGAATTACAAAAAGTTAAAGTTACCTAATGAATTTATGTTTTTTAACTGTCCAAAAATAATTTGAGTTTTAAAATAGAGGTATTACTAAATAAAGCTCAAATGGCAGCCACAAAAAAACCTACATTATGTAGTTGGAGTGCTCAAAAAGTGATTTGGCTCTAAGCGAATAACTTTGCGCAGTTACTGATATTCGCTCGCCGCTTTCGGTTTAAGTTTTCGCAATACCCTTCTTGTGAGGCAGGCCTGCCCACTGCACCATGAAATACGCGCGTAAATTGTGTGGTGAGTTTTAACCAGTTTTCTGATGATATATTAAGCCTTTCTAGCAAAGGAAGGGTCATATTATCTATATGCCCGTGCTTATCCTCTCGCATTACTCGCCCTGTTAGCTCAACAAGTTCAAGGTACGATTTAAGCTCAAACGGCAGCCCTTTAGGCATTACTTGACGTGACATGCCTGCAAAGCGAAGTAGTTGCTTTGGCTGCTTGCCTTCTTTTGCACATATTAAGCGTGCTTGAGCGCTGGTATGGTCTGACTCTTCTGGCGTGTTAGCCATCTTGGCTCTAATGGGGTTTAAATCTACATAGGCCATACACGCTGCAATTGCGGCTTCATCAAGTAAAGCTTGCGATTTGAACCTACCTTCCCAGAACCTCCCTGTGCAATTATCTTCTTTATTTGCTCTACGCGCTATATTTTCATTTAACAGGCGCATAAACCAGCTGATACTTGCTAAACGTTCTCGGTATTGTTTTACCGTTTGATTGAAAAAAATGAGTTCAACTTTACTTAGCTTCTCGCCTTGTATGAATTTTTGCGTTAACAATGTGCCTTTACAGAGTTTATGCCAGCGAATAACAATCGCTTTATCATTCAGCCTATTTGCTTTTTTATCATCTACATACAGTACTAAATGGGTATGATTGCTCATTACGGCATAAGCGCACACATCAATACAAAATACCTTAGCTAATTCACCCAGCTTATCTTCAACCCATCCTCGTCGATGCTCGTAAGATTGACCAGTGAAACGGTCTTCGCCACATAAAAATGCACGACGAACACACCGTGAAATACAGTGATAGTATTTTGTATCAACCAAACTTACTTGTCGCTTTCTTGCAATTGCCATATGACACTCTGCTTGTTTTTTGCACTAAATAAAAGCTAGCCTCTAATTGCGTTAAATGCAAAATTTAAGATGGGTGTCTAGTTTATTGGTTTTAATGCAAAATTTAAGATGGGTGTCTAGTTTATTGGTTTTTGGATCAATATTCATTACGGGAGATGAACCGCCCATTGCGGACCCGTATGATGGGTGGTGTGGGGGCTGGAGGTTAGAGACCTCCGGCTACCCGATTATGCAGCATTTAACCTAAACTTGCATGTTGTAACTAAGCCAGTATGAAGCTCTTTACCTTGAAAACGTTCGATAGGTAGAAATAACCATTTTTTAACTGAGTTCTTACATTGTTTGTAGAAGTTATTATTAGTACACTCGATTAGAGTCAGGTTAGCAGGAACAGCTCCTTTACCTTGATTTTCGAGATCAAATGACAATTTACAATCACCCTCAATATTATTTTTTGCTTCTTCAACTGGGTACAAAGGCTCAATATAAATTAAGGGTTTGATATGTACTCTATTTTCTATCGCTGTTTCGAAAATTGATGGTTCACTTTTGATATTAGTTTTATCTGTCGATGCACAACCAAACAAAAATAGTAGTATCAAAACACCTAAACATATCCTCATCACCAGACTCTCCTTGCTGCATAACGCCTCAATCAAAGGCAAAAAATAGTTGGTTAAAATTAGCGACGCAGGAGCAAAACCAACTGTTTTTTGTCCCGCTGAATTGACTTGTTAGAGGCACGGATCTTCAGAGCTTAAAATCTCTGCGTACCACTTTTCTTTGTAGAGAGCTTCAATTGCACCACACTCGAGTTCATCATTTAAATAAACAGGAAATTTTTCCCAGTAACTAATTTCAAGACCTCCACCAGATACTGCAATACCTCTCCTGTTTATGAATATACTCGCAACAAAATTTCCATCATCGAATGTATGCGCAACAGCTAGAACAACACCAAGGCTTGTTAGCTTACTTTGTATTTCTTTTATTTTGGTTTCTTGAGACGAACTGTTTTCACAGTTTTGACTGATATATTTCATTGAGCCGAGTTCAACTCTACGTAAACATTTGTCGCTCTTAAATAATTCAACGATAGAAGTTATTTCAGTTTCATTTACCTTAAACCAGTCATCAACATCACTGATTTCCATATCAACACCTTCTGTACCACATCCTGATAGCAAGAATAGGGCTAGAAAAATGGTTGCTAACTTCATAGTGCCTCTAACACCTTAATAAACGGCGGAAAATAGCTGGCTAAACTAAGCGAAGAATGAGCGCAAGCCTGCTGTTTTGCGTCCACGGTTTAATTAATTTGTTAGGGTTACAAAACATCTTTTTTGATTGAGTGTGCTTCAAGTTCCTTTGCTATTAAATTTCGATCCATATCTTCAGGTAATAAGAATGTGATTTCACTATCATCAGTAAACTTAAAAACGATGCCGTTAAATATAAACCTGTACGAAGAGATCAGCTCCCAAGGTATCGAAGTTATATTATCTGCTTTGATTCTGACAAGGCCTTTGGGACCGGAATCAATTTTGACTGGTGACAGCCACGTGACCGTATACAAAACCCAAGCTAAAGTGAAACCTAGCACAGGAGCAATCCAAATTGTTTTAGCTAGATGACTGATAAAGTCATCTTTAGTCAACAGGCTTACAACTGCCAAAAAAACGAAAAACAACGTCCATAGTAAGCAGCTTATTAACACCCCCTTTGAAATGAGGCTATATTTCTCTTGGTTTTGGATTGATTTAATCCAAGGTTCAGTCCACTTCATTGCCTGATTGTAACCCTAACGCTCGGCTAAACGGCGCGAACGTAGTGAGCGTCCGGCGGAGTGAAACGTAGCGAATTTAAGCCGCTTGTTAGAATTCAATTTCCCCATACTTTTCATCTATTTCTTTTAAAGCAGTCAACCTTTGTTCCTGTGTAGATTTTTTTATACCGCTCTCAAATAGATTTTGTAGCTCCTTGTTTTCTAGCGATTGAGCAAATGTTCGATGGCTATGAGTCCCTGCGCAGAAACTTAAAGCCTCTTTCTCATCGGCATCGTCAGGAAAAAAGTCATATTCAAACAATCCTAATGCGACAAGGTACGAATGCCAGGTGTGATCTTCAACTGGGACTGCGGCCATTCTCTCCACATCCATTTTGGTCGTGTCTAACGGATATGGTTCTTTTAAAGTCCAGTGAGGTCTAATCGACCTGTCGAAAAACTTCAATACGTCACTGTACGTGTCAATTGAGTCAATTTCTTTTTGTGCCTCGGGTTCATTTGAAGATAGGTAGAGGCTTTTAACTAAGTTTTCTAGCTTTTTGCCAGATGAACTCAGCCCTTCAATTAGATGATTTGTCGCGTCAATTTGTGATTTCACTTCTCTCGACTTCAGCAGATCAAAGAACATACCCGCCCATTGCTTCCTCAAATGGTTTTCTATTTCTGAAAAGCTTTCAAAACCCTCAAAGGCATTGTTGGTTGGTGACCTTCGAACGTCATCTATAAAAGAGAAAATATTCAAGGCATACTCTTGTTTCTCGATAGCAGGATACTCAATGTCAGAAGCAAATTCTTTTTTCTTATTTTGTTGATAAATATGATGATTTGAAAGAACACCTTTTCTTACATATGTAAAAACCGGAATTCCACTTTCCCTTGCTGCCAAATACTCAGCATTAGTAATGGATTTTTTTCTATCCGCAATGTACTCGCCCCCAAATCGCCCTCCAATTACTAAAATAAAAATCTGACAATTCGATATCTCGTGTATACATGATTCATGAGTATGTAATTCCGGGTGATAGAACACATCTCCATTCTCACTGAGTACAGCTTCAAATCCGAATGATTGAATAAAGCGTCTTAGTTGCTCTCGTATTTCACCCAGATCGAAACAGGTAGAGCTAACGAATACTTTTGGGGTTGCCATGTAACTTCCTTTTGGATTCTAACGCCTCATTAAGAGGCTAAAAATAGTTGGTTAAAATAAGCGAGGTATGAGCAAAAACCAACTGTTTTTTGTCCTGCTTTAATGACTTGTTATAAGCCACTTACCCTACACCTATTTCTTAATGTTTTTTGGTATAAAACCAAGTAGTTGTTCAGTGCTTTGAATCGTTAGCCGTTGCTCTGGAAACTGGTGCAATTTAATATTTAAGTACTCAGTGCCAGAAATTAATTTACCTACTCGTTTAAGAAAACTAGGCGTTTTATCAGAAAACAAACCACTTTCCGATGTCATAGCCTCAATGTCTTGCCAAGGAATAAACAAGTTTTTATGACCAAACTTAAAAGGAAAAAGTACTCTTAAATAAACTCCTTTGCTGTTTGCTGCAACTTTCAAAATACCATTATGTCTTGTTTTGCCGATATACCCATTTCCAGTTTGGAAATTTTCGTCTGGATTATCGTATTTATTATTTCCATACTTTTTAGCTAAATTTTGCCAGCCACTTTCTTTTCCTAACGTATAAGAGACACCAAACCAACCAGCTATAAAAACGATAACAAACCAGTGGGAGGTTAAAAAAGATTCTAATAAGTCCTGAAAATTGGTTACATACTCTTGAGCGATAGGAGGTATTTCACCACCAGTGCCTGAGTAGAAAGAAAGGATGAAAAATGAAAAAAATGAAACAGCCCAAATTAATCCAATAAACTTTAAAATAATCTTCATACTATCCTTGTGGCTTATAACAATTTTGTCTACGACATT
>NZ_DJHW01000131.1:0-21640 GCF_002433295.1 Pseudoalteromonas sp. UBA6610
GAGCACGATGAGCACGATGAGCATAACAACCTAATCGGTGAGCCAAGTCAAATTACTGCGTTTTTAATGGGATTCGACTCGCCTTTATACACATTGCAAATTAGGCGTAATATCAACCAATACAAAAAAGAGCCACTTCTGGCCATTATGCCCACAGTTACTCTAAAAGAGCTGTGGCAAATGCTCGCCATTGTCGAAAAAGTACTCTTACTGTTTTCAGGCGTTGTTATATTAGTCAGTTTATTGGGCATGTTGACCACACTACTGGCCAATTTAAATCAACGCCGAAGAGAACTTGCTATATTGCGCTCAGTCGGCGCGCGGCCATGGCAGCTATTTACACTAATAAGCATGGAGTCGTTATTTACAACGTTATTAGGCTGCCTAGTTGGCTGTGGTTTGTATTATGGCGTTATGCTTATCAGTAGCAGCTATTTGCAAAGCCATGCAGGCATAAGCGTTAATATTGCCATGCTCTCTTACTATGAACTCACTTTAATAGGCGTTATTATGGCCGCTGGGTTTATAATTGGCTTAATACCAGCTACCCGCGCTTACTTTTATTCGCTTAGCGATGGTATGAGTATAAAAACTTAACTTTAGGAATTTCATGATACTTTTTAAATCCGCGCTTTATTACTGCACGCTAGTAAGCTGCCTACTTATTAGCTTTGTCAGTAGTGCAAACCCGCCGAAAGAAATTTTTTGGGAAGACTTAATCCCACAAGGGCATGTACAAATAGATACCCAAGCACAGGCTAACCACGAAGGCAGTGAACAAAACTGGGTGCAACCAGAGCTAGATGCTCCTGTGGTTGAAGCATTAAATGGCCAATCAGTGAGCTTACCGGGGTTTGTTGTCCCACTTGAGGGCGACAGTGAAGTCATTACTGAGTTTTTGCTTGTGCCATACTTTGGCGCGTGTATTCACGTACCGCCCCCGCCGCCAAATCAAATCGTTCATGTAACAGTAAAAGGCGGCGTACCCATTGAGAGCCTGTATGATGCGATTGTTGTTACCGGCGTTATCAGTACCGAAACCTGGTCTGGTGAAATAGCCCAAGTGGGCTATAAAATGAAAGCCGTCGGTGTGGCACCGTTTGAGCTATAACACGGCTATTTTTGGCAGTGCTTACAAAACACCGTACTGCGCTGCCCTAGCCTAATTTCTTCAAGTGGCGTTTTACACGTTACGCACGCCTCTCCTTTTCGCCCGTACACTAACAACTGCTGTGCAAAATAACCTGGTTTGCCATCACTTTGGGCAAAGTCTTTAAGGGTTGTACCGCCTTGTGTTATTGCCGCTGCTAGAGTGTCTTTAATAATAGGGATCAGGGTTTGATATCGCTTTAACGATACTTTGCCTGCTTCGCGTTTTGGGTGTATTCCCGCCTTAAATAACGACTCATTGGCATAAATATTACCTACGCCCACCACCACCGCGTTATCCATAATAAATTGCTTCACGGGGACTTTTTTATTTCGCGATTGCTCGTATACACGCTTTGCAAAAAAATCATCCGTAAGCGGCTCAGGGCCAAGTTTTGAGAGTAACTTATGAACATCCCCTGGTGCTTGCCATAAACAGCAACCAAACCGGCGAGGGTCGTTTAATCGCAGCGCCTTGTCATTACTAAGAACAAACTCAACATGATCATGCTTTTTAAGCGGCTCGCGTTTATCTACAACGCGCAAATTACCCGACATTCCCAAATGTAAAATAGCACTCCCTAATTCGCAGTGCAGCAATAAATACTTTGCACGGCGCTCAATTCGCTCTACCTTCAACCCTTCTAACTGATAAACATCATCGGGCACAGGCCATCGCATGCTGGCATTATAAATATTTACCTTCGTCACCACCTGGTTTTCTACATGCGGGGTGATCCCCAGTCTACTTACTTCTACCTCTGGTAATTCAGGCATTAATGCAACTCACTTTTTGAAAAATCAACACTTGGAAATAACTGCTTTGAAGTCGCTAAATCAAGCCCCATCACGCGCTGGCTATTTTTTTCCAACAAATAATACTTACCGTTACCCTTGTACAGTAAATAAACCCAAGGTAAGCGCTCACCAGCCAACTCAAAGGTGGCCACGTACAATGGTGAGTTTGGATTAAATACAACAGACTCATTTACCTGCATCAACGCAGCCGTTTGCCAATGGTTAATTAGCTCAGCTAATTGCTGCTGTGACGCATCCCACCTCACGGGCGTATTTTCTTTTAATGCGGTTGTACGCCAACTTGTACCAATACGTTCAATTTTCTGATCAACAAAGCTCAGTGTTAACACAAAACTTTGTAATGGCAGTACCGGTTGTAATGTAGGCTCGTCTTCGCCCCCTAAAAACTGCTTATGCCAGCCATTTAAAAAGAAGATCATAATCAACATCGAAAAAATAATAACGTTGTTCCAACCTTTGCGGCCCAGTCGCATATTTATACACCCAGTAAATTCAAGATTTTAAAGTGTAACTAAAACTTAATTGCACTGTCTATATGTTAAAGGCCACAGACTTTGGTAGAATATCGGCAAATTTAAAGGAGTTCCGTCAATGTCTATGTATGTAGTGGGCCATAAAATCCCAGATTCAGATTCAATTTGTGGTGCAATTGCACTTGCTTATTTAAAAAACCAAATCGATGAGCCAGCAATTCCAACACGCCTTGGTGAAGTGTCACCAGAAACTCAATTTATCCTAGATAAATTTGGCTTCGAAGCACCTGAGCTTAAATTAAGCTACGCTGGCGAAGATGTATATATTGTTGACCACACAGAAAAAACACAAGCACCTGATGATATCGACCAAGCACGTGTTGTTGGCGTAGTCGATCACCATAAACTAGGCGATTTAACGTCATCTACACCGCTTGAGTGTTGGATCCGTCCGGTAGGCTGTTCAAATACCATTATTAAAATGATGTATGACTTCTACAACGTAGAAATCCCTAAAGATATTGCTGGCATCATGCTATGTGCAATTTTAAGCGATACCGTTATTTTTAAATCGCCGACCTGTACAACGGCTGATATTAAGTGTGTAGAAGCACTAGCAGAAATTGCCGGCATTGAAGACTTTAAAGAACTAGGCATGGACATGTTCCGTGTTAAGTCAGCTGTTGAAGACACCCCTGTGCGTGACTTAGTAATGCGTGACTTTAAAGACTTCAACATGAACGGTCACCTAGTGGGCATTGGCCAGCTAGAGGTTATTGACCTTGCAGTGTTTGACGAAATTAAAGCAGACTTAGAAGCCGATATTGCTAAGCTAAAAATTGAAGGCAACCGCCACTCAGTATTTTTGCTGCTTACCGACATCATGAAAGAAGGCTCACAAATGCTGATCGCTTCAGATGATGCAAACCTTGTAGAGCAAGCTTACGGTGAAAAGCCGAGCGAAGATAAAGTATGGCTAGATGGCGTATTAAGCCGTAAAAAGCAAGTAGTGCCACCACTACAAGACGTGTTTGCCAAGCTGTAAGCTGTATACTCAGCAATCAAACATACATTATTAAGCACCGCATTTGTGACAATTGCGGTGCTTTTTTATTGGTAGGCGTGAAGCTTGCTCGCGAAAAAAATAAAATGCGCAAATAGATTTTATATCAACGCGCCAGCAGCAAGGCGCCTATAAATGAATTTAATCACGATGCTAATTTTAGCTGTAGACGTAGAGCTTGCTTACGTTAGAGGCGCAGCTTCTCATGGCTTAACCCCGAGTTTAGCCCCGCAAATTACCTCATACTTTATTCACTGCACTCTTTACAGTTTATATCTTTAATCATTTTAAAATGCTGTTGCTTTAAGCTCAGCGCATCAAAGCTGATAAACGCACTACCTTCAACATGCCCTAGCAGCATATTAAGCGTAAGCTGTGCCTGCATAGAGCCTATAATTCCTAACAGTGGGCTTATTACACCTGCATTACTACAATTTACAGCGGGTGCGGCGTCACTTTTTGCAAAAACACAGCCATAACATGGGCTATTGTTTTGCCTAAAATCAAAGCCCATAAGTTGCCCACGACTTGCAATCGCGGCACCTGCAATTAAAGGCAACTTATGAGTAAAGCAATAACGGTTAACACTGTAACGTGCTGCAAAATTATCAGAGCAATCAAGTACTATGTCGGCATTTTTTAAAAGCTCCCCTGCGTTGTTATCATCGAGCTTTTTACAATGCATCACTATTTCTATTTGATTATTAAGGCTTGTTAATACTTTGCCAGCAGCGGTGACCTTGTTTTGCCCTAAGTGATTAACTTTATAAAGCACTTGGCGCTGCAAGTTAGAAAGCTCAACCGCATCATCATCTATTAAAATAAGTGTACCAATACCTGCCGCGGCTAAATACAAAAGTGCAGGGCTACCTAGCCCGCCAGCTCCCACTACTGCAACGGTGGCTGCTTTAAGTGCTAACTGCCCTTCTAACCCCACTTCTTTTAATAATAAGTGGCGACTATAACGCAGGGTTTCTTTATCACTAAGCTTATTCATTAGGCTGGTTTATAGCACTTTTTAGCGCACTAATTGCTGCAATATAATCATCCGCTTCACTAATCGCTCGTACAACCGCAACACTGCCTACTCCTGTATTTGCAACCTCGCTTGCGCGGGTTAAATCTATGCCGCCAATGGCAACTGTTGGGTAGTTTTGCATTAATGGCACACACTTTTTAAGTTTATCGAGACCTTGAATCTGGCCGCTCATATCTTTGGTTGTGGTTGGGTAAATAGCACCAAATGCCATATAACTTGGTCGGTAGTTGTGCGCACGTAACATTTCGTAAAAACCGTGGGTAGAAAGCCCAAGCCTTAAACCTGCTTCTCTAATCGCTGCTAAATTAGCGGTTTCTAAATCTTCTTGGCCTAAGTGTACGCCGTAGGCACCGTGCTTTATTGCCAACTGCCAATAGTCGTTTATAAATACGTGAGCGCGGTACTTTTTACCCAGCTCTACGGCCTGCTTAATTAACTCATCAAGCTCAAGGTCAGTTTTATTTTTAACGCG
The DNA here is from genome assembly GCF_002433295.1 of Pseudoalteromonas sp. UBA6610. Taxonomy (NCBI): domain Bacteria; kingdom Pseudomonadati; phylum Pseudomonadota; class Gammaproteobacteria; order Alteromonadales; family Pseudoalteromonadaceae; genus Pseudoalteromonas; species Pseudoalteromonas sp. UBA6610. Next base: position 5,016 of record NZ_DJHW01000131.1, read on the forward strand.
AAGTTGCGCAGTAGTAATACCTTGCTGCAAACATTTATCTAGCCAATCTAGGCTATCGACCACAGCATATAGGCCCAACTTTTTGCTCTCACAAGGTGCAAAATCAGCCGCCATATTAAATTCCAGCGGCACATCAAAATCAAGCTCATCACCAAGCCAACTGCCAGGCTCAATTACTTGCGGGTAGTCATCTAACTGTGTAGGAAAAGCAGTATGTGCAACAGGGCCTATTCCTTCTCCGTATCTAACCGACTGCTTTAAGCCCTGATTTATATAAGCTTTAGCTAAAATAAAAGCATCTTTTAGGGGGTAGTCTTTTGCTAAACACGCGGCAATAACCGAGGCCATGCTACAACCTGTACCATGACTATGAGGGCTTTGAATTTTTTTATTACCAAGCCAGTACTCTTCGCCGTTTTGTGTGCAGTAATCTATACAATAACCTGTTGGGTAATCCCAGTGCCCGCCTTTAATAACAACCGCTTTTGCGCCCCAGCTTAATAACTTTTTAGCAGCGTCTTTCACGGCGCTTGGGCCAATTAAATACACCCCTGTTAGCAATTGCGTTTCGTGCGTGTTAGGTGTTATTACGTCCACCAGCGGCATTAAGCACTCTTTAATGGCACTTACGGTATCTTCCTCTGTTAATACGTCACCACTTGAAGCAATTGCAACGGGGTCGTAAACAATCACAGGCGGTACAGGCCATTTAGCTTTATAATGCGCTATATGCTCGCTTATTAATTGAATTTGCTGCACATTAGCCAGCATGCCAATTTTAATTACTTTGGCTTTCATATCGCTTTCGAGTGCGAGTAATTGCGATTCAATAATATCGGTAGATACCGCGTTAATGGCCTCTACACCTAAGCTATTTTGCGCCGTAAGCGCGGTAATTGCAGTACAACCATGCACGCCAAAACTTTGCATTGCTTTTATATCGGCTTGAATGCCTGCGCCACCACCTGAGTCTGAGCCTGCAATTGTCCACACTAAATTATTCATACTCTTTATTTCCTTACTGCTGATGCCAAAACGGCATACCCATTGTAGGGGTTGAGGGGGCTGCTAAGTCTTTTTCAGGCATTGCTTTGGCATTATACGCAAAGCGCCCTGCCTCTACCGCGGCTTTAAATGCACGGCTCATCGTAATTGGGCAGCCAGCCCCTGCTATCGCTGAATTTAATAATACCGCATCATACCCTAATTCAAGCGCTTGGCAGGCATGCGAAGGCAAACCAAGCCCTGCATCTACAATTAATGTTGTGTTTGGTAAGCGCTCACGAATTGTTTTTAAATTATAACTATTTAAAAGCCCCTTACCGGTGCCAATAGGCGCGCCCCAAGGCATAAGCACCTCACACCCTAGCTCGTTTAAACGCTGGCAAAGCACTAAATCATCGGTGCAGTAGGGTAATACTTTAAAGCCATCATCAATTAATATTTTTGTGGCTTCTAACAATGCGAATGGGTCGGGTTGTAAGTTGTAATCATCACCTATTAGTTCAAGCTTAATCCAATCGGTTGCAAATACTTCACGGCACATTTTAGCAAGTGTTACGGCTTCTTTTACACTGTGGCACCCTGCGGTATTAGGCAGTATTTTAAGGCCAGTGTTTTTTATAAGCTGCCAAAAGTCATCCCCTGCGGCAGCGCTTTGCTGGCGCCTTAATGACACCGTTACTATTTGCGCGCCAGAGGCTTTTATAGACTCTTCCATCACCGCTGGAGAGGGGTAAAGCGCCGAGCCTATTAATAAACGGCTATTTAGCTGCTCGCCATAAATAGTTAAGCAATCGTTACCTTGCATAATGCTACCCACCTTGAATAGGCGATAACAATTCAATGCTATCCCCTTCGTTAATTGCAGTGCTGGCATGCAAACTTTGTGGAATAAATTCGCCATTTAGTGCCACCGCGAATGGAGGCTTTGCACCAAAATTTTGTAACACATCAACAAGCATTGCGCTTTTAATAGTTAGCAGCTCACCATTAATTGTTATAGTCATTTATTACTCACCCTATTTGAGATAACGCATCAGCCACTAAGGTGGGCCCTAACATATAGCCATGACGATATAAGCCATTAATGCTAATTACGTTACCTGTTTTTAAAACCGCAGGGCGGTTATCGCTAAATGCGGGGCGTAACCCGCTTTGAATATTTAACAGCCGCGCTTCGGCAAACCCGCTGTGCACAGTGTAGGCCGCCGAAAGTAGTTCAAGCGTAGAGCGCACCGTTGCAGGGCCGCTATCATCAGACTCTATTTCAGTTGCACCAATTACATACTCATTATTAGGTTTTGGCGCTATATAAATTGGGTAGCGCGGGTGCATTAAACGCACAGGCCGCGTTAAATTAACCTCAGGTGCATGTAATCTAGCCACTTCACCGCGTACGCCTCTAAGGGGGTTATCGCCTTTAGCACCTAAGCCACGACAGTCAATAATGTAATCAAACGCGCGGTTATTCACCTCGCCGTTTTGGATGCTAACGCGTTGGTTAAAAACAAACTTAACCTTACGTTTATTAAGCATGGTAAAGCTTGCTTTATAAAAGGCCTGGTTATCTATTTGCCCTTCGCAGGGTAAAAACATACCTTGGTTAAAACGATTAGCTAATTCGGGCTCTAACTGTGTTATTTGCTGAGCATTTAACGCCTGCGCGCTGTGCCCTGCTATAGGCTTAATACGCTGACTAAAGCTTTGTAAGTCACCTTTATCTTGCTGGTGCGCCACGACCAGCGTGCCTTTTTGCTGATAAAAAACCTCGCCTTCAAGCTCGCTCACTATCTCTGGCCAGCGCTTGAGAGAATTTAGCCCCATGATGGCTAAATCTGTTTCACACAATACCGACTCAGCAAGCGGAGCAAGCATTGCCGCAGCCACTTTACCGGCACTATTTTGTGTGTGTTCGTCACTGGCTTCAAACACGGTTACATGATGCGACTTACTAAGCTCGAGGGCAGCTAAGCGCCCAGCTAAACCAAACCCCACAACAGCAATGTTGTAAAACATAAAACCTCCTTTTAATAACAGGCTAGCAACTGTAAGCCGCTAACCTGTTACTGGCTTATATTGCTTTGTGGTAAATTTCTGAGCCCGTTTGTTTAAACTCTTCCGATTTCGCTTTCATTTGCGCTTCTACATCAACCATTTTGATCTCAATTGCATCACCAACATTGTTAGGATCGATTCCGCGTGATTCGAGATCTTTGGCGTAATCGCGTACCTCTTGGGTAATTTTCATTGAGCAAAATTTAGGGCCGCACATAGAGCAAAAGTGCGCTACTTTGCCAGACTCTTGCGGTAGGGTTTCGTCGTGATATTCACGGGCACGTTCTGGGTCTAAACCAATGTTAAATTGGTCGTGCCATCTAAATTCAAAGCGCGCTTTTGATAATGCATTATCGCGCTCTTGCGCGCCGGGGTGGCCTTTGGCTAAGTCGGCCGCATGTGCTGCAATTTTGTAGGTAATTAGGCCCTCTTTTACATCTTCTTTATTGGGCAAACCTAAATGCTCTTTTGGTGTTACATAACACAGCATGGCACAGCCGTACCACGCTATTTGTGCAGCGCCTATACCCGATGTTATATGGTCGTACCCTGGTGCTATATCGGTCGTTAATGGGCCTAATGTGTAAAAAGGCGCTTCGCCGCAATGCTCTAATTGCTCATCCATATTGGCTTTAATCATATGCATTGGCACATGGCCTGGGCCTTCAATAAATACTTGTACATCGTGTTTCCACGCAATTTTTGTAAGCTCCCCTAACGTACGTAGCTCACTAAATTGCGCTTCGTCGTTGGCATCGGCAATCGAACCTGGACGAAGGCCATCTCCGAGCGAAAAACACACATCGTATTGTTTTAAAATTTCGCAAATATCTTCAAAGTGCGTATATAAAAAGTTTTCTTTATGGTGCGCTAAACACCACTTAGCCATAATTGAGCCACCCCGCGATACAATACCGGTTACACGCTTTGCCGTCATTGGCACGTAACGCAGTAATACGCCGGCATGAATAGTAAAGTAATCAACGCCCTGCTCGGCTTGTTCAATTAACGTATCGCGAAATATCTCCCACGTTAAATCCTCGGCCACTCCGTTTACTTTTTCTAGCGCCTGATAAATTGGTACCGTGCCAATGGGCACAGGCGAGTTGCGTACTACCCATTCACGGGTTTCGTGAATGTAACGCCCAGTTGATAAATCCATTACGGTATCGGCACCCCAGCGGGTAGACCACACCATTTTTTCTACTTCTTCTTCGATTGATGAGCTTACCGATGAATTACCAATATTCGCGTTAACTTTAACTAAAAAGTGACGGCCAACTATCATGGGCTCGGTTTCGGGGTGGTTAATATTATTTGGTAAAATAGCGCGACCGCGGGCTATTTCGTCGCGTACAAATTCAGGGGTAATAAAATCGGGAATACTCGCCCCAAACGACTCGCCTTTATGCTGTGCTGCTAGTAGCTCTTCTCTAATTTGTGCACGACCCATGTTTTCGCGTATGGCTACGTATTCCATTTCAGGGGTAATAATGCCTTGGCGAGCATAATGCATTTGCGTCACGTTTTTGCCCGCTTTACCACGGCGAATTTTAGGTAAATGATCAAAGCGAATATGATCAAGGCCGTCATCGGCCATACGTTGCTGAGCAAATTGCGAAGTGACTGAGTCGAGCACTTCGGTGTCGTTGCGCTCTTTTATCCACTGCTCACGAAATTTAGGTAATCCCTTACGTACGTCTAGCTCAAAGTTAGGGTCGGTATACGGGCCTGATGTATCGTAAACACGCAGTGGATCGTTTGGCTCATACACAGGGTTTTGCTCATCGCCACCAATAAACGTATCGCTTAATGTAATTTCGCGCATACCCACGCGTACACCACTTTGGCTGCCCTCAACATACACTTTTTGTGAGCTTGGAAATGGCTGACCCGTTAAATTATAAATGTAATCTGACGCAGCAGCGCGCGTTTCTCGACGTGTAGACTTATTTGTAGTGTTTGACATGACTTACCTCATTGCTAAAGGGTTGTCTTGTCAGATATTCCATAAGGAATAGAGAAAGATCGTAAAGCAGTGGTTACGCTGCTTTGCGGCCTAAAATGGCTAGTTATTTTGTTGTGCGCATAAAAAAAGACGCACAAGCGTCCCACTTTAGGCAGCTTGTTCCCTACGCAGGTTTTAACCTGATCAGGTTCACGGATCCCGCTTTCGCGATCTCAGCCTTAATTATTTAAGGCACTCCGACAAGTAAAATTATGTTCGTTGATTTGCTATTTTGATCAAATCAGCGTTGAGTGTACGCCAGTTAAAAATTGCCTGCAAGGGGCAGTTTTAAATACTCATGCCACTACTTTGCAATAAATAAAAAAGTTTGATCGCCCTGCATAACTAACTGTGAGCCTTGCATGGTAAGCGTTGCACCTTCTCGTAGCGCTTGTAAAAACTGCTGCTCTAGCTCATCAACGTCTGCTCCGCACGACTTACGCGTCATGCCAAGTTTATTAACGCTAATACTGCTGTCTTTAAGCTCGCCTTCACCAAAAAACTTATTACATCCTGCAAACCCGTTTACTTGCAACGCTTCAATAAAGCTCATTGATGCACTGTAAGAAGCCGGCACAGCTAAACCATCAACCTTTGATAGTTGCCATTGTGTGTACTTTAGCTGCTCAGTGGTCACCGTCCCTGTGGCTGTACAACCAATACATAAACCGATTAAAAGCATCGGTAGTGCTGCTAATTTCATGCTATTTCTAACTAAATATTTAATTACCGTAATAGTAACAATTTTTATGCGGTTTATCCGTTAAAAATGCATGTTTTAAATGTAAATTTTTGTTCTATGATAGTTTAGAGAGTGTTGAACTTTGCAGATTAAAACGTGTTCACATTATGGGCGCTTTAATCGCTTTGCTTTATTTGTAACTTAGTAGGCTCGATAACAGCACCTACGCTACCCGCTATTTACGATAAACAATCCCACTGCCTAGGCGCTGCTTTAAAACAAACTAGGTTAAATTTAATCCCAAAGGTCACAGCCCCTAAAAATTATACCCGCTAATACTGGGTGTAATTTTTAAATAAATTATCTATTTCGGGAGGTAAAAAAGGGCGGCTTTTTTCATTAACCGAGGTGCCTATAACCTTGGCTTGTAGCATTACTTTGTTGTCGTGTTTACGCACTAAGGTTTGCTTAAACGCAAACTTTATACGGCTTATACGTTCAGGTTCAACTGCTATATAAAATTCATCATCTGGTACAAGCGAATGTTTATAATCAACCTCACTGCGTATCACCACTAAATTAACTTTTTGCTTTGCTAGTAGTGCAAAATCAACCCCATTTGCAAATAAAAACTCATGGCGAGCATGCTCTAAATAATTAAAGTACACACTGTTATTTACAATTCCTTGTAGGTCACATTCGTAATGGCGCACTTTAAAATCAACTTTAAAGGTCATATTAGTAATCCTGATTATTTAACGTATAATCGCTGCGTTATAACACAAGTATTAAAATAATTGCTACCATACGAGTCCCCAAAATGGAGTTAAGTAACCTAATGAACTTACGTTTGTCTTTAATTACTGCGGCGTTATTACCGCTAATTAGTACACCACTTATAGCAAACGCTGATGACAGCGACCTAGAACGAATTGTTGTTACAGGCGACTTTCAACGTGAAAGCATTCAAACATTAAGCGCTAGCGCTAGCCTATTTAGCAAAGATGAAATTAATCAACGTGGTGCAAGTTACTTAGACGAAATGCTAGGTAGTACAGCCAACGTAAACTTTACATCTGGTGCCTCTCGTGGTCGTTATATTCAAATTCGTGGAGTGGGACTTCGTTCACAATTTGTAGATCCAATTAACCCATCGGTTGGCTTAGTTATTGACGGCATTAACTACTCGGGTTTAGGTGGCAGCTCATTATTATTTGATATAGACCAGGTAGAAATTTACCGCGGCCCACAAGGCACTCGCTTTGGTGCAGACGGCATGGCCGGTATGATCCAAATGGAATCAGCTCAGGCAACTGCCGATCCGAGCTTAAAATTACAAGTGGGTATGGGTACTTATAACTCGCGCGAAGCAGGCCTTGCAGCAAGTACCGGCTTAACCGACGACACAAGTGCCCGCGTAAGCTACTTTCGCAGAAAATCAGATGGCTACGTAGATAACCTATATTTAAACGACGAAACTCAACAACAAGATGAGCAAGTAGCCCGCTTTAAATTAAACAGCCAACTTACTGAGCATTTAAACACAGAGTTAAACCTGCACTACATAGATATAAACAACGGTTACGATGCGTTCACGCTTGATAACAGCCGTAATAGTGTAGCCGACGAGCCTGGCCAAGATAATCAACAAAGCTACGCCATTGGTATTAATAATACCTACACAGGTTTTGATGCCTTTGATGTAAGCTTAAACCTTTCAGCCATTGATACAGAGCTACTTTACAGCTTTGATGAAGACTGGGTATGTAACGATGCAAGCGAGCCACAATTATGTGCAGCTGGCCTACACCCTTGGGGTTATAGCTCAACCGATGTATACACGCGTGATCGCGATGATCAATCGGCTAATTTACAGTTTAATTCTAAAACAGGTAACTGGGTTGCCGGTGTTTACTATCAAAACCGCGACGTAGATTTAGAGCGCGAATACACTTGGCTTGCAAGTCCATTTGCATCAACCTACGAAACGAGTAACGTAGCTGTTTACGGCCAAGTAGCCACACCTATCGGCCCTAAAACCACGCTCATTACCGGTTTACGTGTAGAGCAATACCAAGGTGATTACACCGACAGCAACGGCTTTATTGAAGAGACTGACGACGTAATGGTAGGCGGTAAAATAGCACTTGAATACCAAGTGATTGATCGTACTATGATCTACACCAGCATTACCCGTGGTTATAAAGCTGGCGGTATTAATTCAGAAGCATTAGCCAAAGCTAAAGATGAAGGCTTAAACCTAGATGCTGATTTTTTCCAGCAGCATACAAGCTTTGACCCAGAATACCTTTGGAGCGGCGAGTTTGGCGTTAAGGGTTCATCGCTTGATGATAAATTTACCCTGCGTTTAGCAGCATTTTATATGCACCGCGACAACATACAGCTAAAAGCATGGCAAGTAGAAGGTCAGCAATTTACAGGCTACGTTGATAACGCAAGCTCTGGTAGCAACTACGGGCTAGAAGTTGAAGGTAGTTACCAACTTACCGAAGATTTATTCTTAACAGGTAGTGCGGGTTACTTAAACACAGAAATTGACGACTTTGTAACGCAATCAGGCTTAAATCAAGACGGTCGTGAGCAAGCGCAATCACCTAAATATCAATACGCATTTAGCGCACGTTACAACTTTACTAATGAGCTGTACGGTATGATTGGTGTTGAAGGTAAGGACGATTACTACTTCTCAGATAGCCATAATTCAAAAGCACCCAGCAGCAATTTAGTAAACCTAAGTTTAGGCTACGAAGCCGACATGTGGGCAGTGCGCGCATGGGCACGTAACGTATTTGACGAAGAAGTACCAACCCGCGGCTTTGAGTTTGGTAACGACCCACTTGATGGTTACGCTACACACACCTACGTGCAATTAGGTGAGCCAAGAGTAGCGGGTATAACGTTTACGTTAGAGCTGTAAGCTTTAAGCTGTTAGCTGTTAGCTGTTAGCTGTTAGAAAAAATAAATATTAAGCACCGCGTTTACAATAAACGCGGTGCTTTTTTATTGGTAGGCGTGAAGCTTGCTCACGCAAAAAAGCAAAAGCGTAAATAGATTTTATATTAACGCGCCAGCAAGCAAGGCGCCTACAGGACAAGCATCACGCCCTATCTACATCAAACGCGATGACTTCTTTTATTGTATCTTTAGCGGTGGCTAGCATAACTAACCTGTCTATACCCATAGCAACGCCTGCACATTGCGGTAAGCCGTGCTCAAGAGCGGCGATTAAGCGGGTATCCATAGGCACGTGGTTTAACCCATTGGCGGCGCGATAAGCGTTATCTTCATCAAAGCGTTTTGCCTGCTCTTTAGCATTAGTTAGCTCATTAAAGCCGTTCGCTAATTCCATATTTTTATAATAAAGCTCAAAGCGCCCTGCTACGCGGTTATCATGCTCACAAATTTGTGCCAGTGCCGCTTGCGACGCCGGAAAGTGATACACAAAACACGGTTTAGTTTGCCCAATAGTTGGCTCTACTTTCATACAAAATAACAGTTGCAGCAAGGTATCTTTATTGCTTTCGTTTTCGGCTATATCGGCAAAGCCGTGATCGCTGGCAAGTGTTTGCAATTGCCTAAGCGTAGCTGTTAATGGGTCAAGCGCTAACACTTGCTCAAATGCTTGTTGGTAAGTCAGTCGCTCTGCAGGCTCTACATTTAAAATGAGCTGCATTAGCTCATCCATTTCATCCATTAATGCAAACTCATCAAACCCAGGGCGATACCACTCAAGCATGGTAAATTCGGGGTTATGATGGCGTCCCGCTTCTTCGTTTCTAAATGCCTTACAAAGCTGAAATATGGGCCCTGAGCCTGCTGCTAGCAAACGCTTCATTGCAAATTCAGGCGATGTTTGTAAATAAAGTGGCAAGCCACCCGCGTGGCCTGGGCCTACAAACTGTGTATTAAAACTTGCTAAATGCACATCGGTTACACTGGCACTGCTTAAGCTCGGTGTTTCTACTTCCATTACATTACGCGTATAAAAAAACTCACGAATGGTTCTCAGTATGGCTGCACGTTGCTTAAGGGTGTTTATGCTTGCACTAGGTGCCCAAGGTGTTGCTGACATATTTTCTCCAAAAAAATCCCAGCTTAAGCCGGGATTTTATAAACCGTACTCAAGCTTACTTAACACGGCCTACGTATTCACCGCTACGGGTGTCTACTTTAATTACTTCACCAATTTGTACGAATAATGGAACACGTACTACTGCACCAGTGCTAAGCGTTGCAGGTTTACCGCCTGTGCCCGCTGTATCGCCTTTAAGGCCAGGATCAGTTTCAGTGATCTCAAGCTCAACAAAGTTAGGTGGAGTAACCGCGATTGGGCTACCGTTCCATAATGTAATAGTACATACATCGTTTTCAACTAACCATTTAACGGCATCGCCAAGTGCTTTTTCGTCAGCGGCAATTTGTTCAAATGTTTCGTTGTTCATGAAATGCCAAAACTCACCGTCTGTGTATAGGTACGCTAAGTCGGTATCCATTACATCGGCGCCTTCAACTGATTCACCCGATTTAAAGGTTTTTTCAAGCACCTTACCAGAGATAAGTTTGCGGATACGAACACGGTTAAACGCTTGGCCTTTACCAGGTTTTACCATTTCATTTTCTAAAATACTGCAAGGTTCGCCGTCCATCATAATTTTTAGGCCGCCCTTGAACTCGTTGGTGCTATAATTCGCCATCGTTTCCTCTATTTAATTTTTTTCGAGTAATCTACGTGCCAATGATACAAAGAAATGAAGCAAATTTGCATAAAAACTGGCAAAAAGAATTAGCAAATGTAGTTACCTGCCCAAAAACCTTGCTTGAAATGGTCGGTTTATCGAGCCAAGCCCATGAAAACGACCTAAAAGCCCGCAGTTTATTTCCGGTACGCGTGCCAGTCCCTTTTATAAAAAAAATACGCAAGGGCGATGCAAACGACCCCTTATTGCTACAAGTTATGCCACGCCATCAAGAGTTTTTAACCAAAACAGGTTTTAATAAAGACCCTCTGCTTGAGCAAGACAACGAACAGCCAGGGCTTTTACATAAATATAAATCCCGTGTTTTAATTATGTTTAAAACTGGCTGTGCAGTAAATTGCCGTTACTGCTTTAGACGCCACTTCCCGTATCAAGAAAACCAGCTTAATAAAAAAAGCCTGCTTGATGCGCTGAGCTATATAAAATCAGATGCCAACATAAACGAAGTGATTTTAAGTGGTGGCGACCCACTTATGGCCAAAGACGATGCCATTAGCTGGTTTTTAGATGAGCTTGAACAGTTACCTCAAATTAAACGCATGCGAATACACAGCCGTTTGCCTGTTGTTATACCTGCGCGTATTACCGATGAGCTATGCGCGAGGCTAAAGCAATCACCGCTAAAAATTATATTTATTAACCATATAAATCATGCCAACGAAATAGACGACGAGTTTAAAGCCGCCATGCAAAAGCTAAAGCAAGCAGGCGTAACGTTATTAAACCAGGCGGTTATTTTAAAAGAGGTGAACGACACCGTTGAGGCACAAATAAATTTAAGTGAGGCGTTATTTGATGCCGACGTACTGCCATACTATTTATATTTGCTAGATAAGGTTGAAGGCGCAAGCCACTTTGATATAGAAGAGCCACAGGCAATAAAAATAATGGCAGAACTATTAAAAGCTCTGCCTGGATTTTTAGTGCCTAAATTAGTAAGAGAAATAGGCGGTCAAAAAAGCAAAACACCTATCGACCTTAAGTTAGTTTAAACGTATATATTTACATTGTTACCCAGTGTTGCAGTGACCGACTGAGCCGGTGATTGCGCACTTGTTGGCTGGGCAGCACCTTCAATTAGTGCAAGTGCTGCTGCGCCATCTGCTAATTGCTGCTTTTTAGACAAAGCAGCGGTATATACTTCACCACCTTGGCCAGAGCTAGACATAGCGGGTAGATTTCCACCTGATATATTCATCGTTATAAGCCTTAATCAACCTGACATTTAAATGTATTCCAAGTACTATATCGGCAATGCAGTACAAAGCTTTAGGAAAACCATGGATTCTATAATTGAACAACTCAACGCTAACTTAAAAATTGTTTATCGCCAAGCACTTGATGCCGACAAAAAACTAGATGAACTACAGCAACAAGGCCACGGTAAATTTAAAGCCTTGTTCCCAGCCGATGCCGGATTTAGTTTTGAAGCTAAACGCTTTAAGCCATACGTACTTGATGTAGCAGCCGATGTAGAAAGCTTAAGCACAGATGGTTTTGATGAAGAAAAGCTTAAAACAACGGTTATTAAGCTACAACAGTTACTTACCCTGCTCGCTACGTTTAAGTAATAGCGGTAAGCAAGAATAAATATTAAGCACCGCGTTTGCAATTAACACGATGCTTTTTATTAGTAGGCGTGAAGCTTGCTCACGCAAAATATAAACATAATGTTCCGCCTCTAAAGCGACCCGCCTCTTAACCTTTCAGTGAATAAATAACTTAATATTTTGCACAAAGAGAAGTGAAAGAGGAATAAATGAGAAAACAAGACAAATACTTATTTTAAGCTTATCTTTTCCTCTAAAGCACAGCGTCTCTTAATCTTTTTGTGGATTAATTTTTTAATTTCTTGAAAAAGTGGAGTGCAGAGCTAGTAGCAGCGAGTTTACCTCGCGTCGGATATTTTGCATTAATAAATATACGCAGCATAAATTCCAAATGCACCAGCAAGCAATGCGCCTACAATAAATTTAACCACGGAGCTTGTTTGGGCTGTAGACGTAGCGCTTGCTCACGTTAGAACTGAAGCTTCTCATGGTTTTAAAATATAATAATAACCACTGCTTTTAAACGCCAGCAAGCTGCGCATCTACCAGGTGGTACTTAACACCTCTGTGATTTCAATCTAAGCAGTGAAGCCTACTCACGCAATACTACCTAATCTAAATTTGCTAAAATTTGCTCGCCAAACCATTCGGTTATTAAGCGTTTTTCATAAAAAAACGGCTCGTCGCGACCCATTTTAATTTTATCCATAAAGCCCATGTCTTTAAGCTCTACATCGTCCTCTTCACTCACTACACTCCCTTTATTATCGCTTAGCGAGTAATTGAGCTTAATGCGCGGAAAATAAATAGGTTTTACTACGCGTATTTCATCCATACCGCCATAGCGTACGTCCCCTGCTAAATCGATATCGGTTATTTCTAAATTTAGCTTGTAGTCTTTTGGCAATTGCTCGGCAAGTTTAGAAAAATGTTTTTCGAACTGAGTAGCAATTTGTTTGTGGTACGACGCTTTACCCTGGCTAGAAGCGCGCACATCGCGGTAGTCTTTAAAATCTTGCCACTTAACTACAGATTCTCCAGCGTGTGCAAATGCAGGTAATGTAATACACATTGCCATAGCGATTGTTTTAACTGAATTCATAGCATTCTCCAAAGGGGCAGTACTAATTATTTAGACTGAGCCCAGTAATAGACCATACAAGTTTAACACTAGTTTATTAACCATTACTTAATTAACCTATTTTAATACGCTTTTAAAATAAAGCATGTAAATAGTAAGAATATATGATGAAATTAAGATAATTGAAAAAAGGTATCCACGGAGCATTCATGGCAATTTTAGTAACAGGCGGCGCAGGCTACATAGGCTCACACACCGTTTTAGAACTTTTACAGCAAGGCAGCGAAGTTGTTGTTGTTGATAATTTAAGTAACGCATCAAAAGAGTCGCTTGCACGCGTAAAGCAAATCACAGGCAAAGAAGCCACGTTTTACCAAGGCGACATTCTTGATAAAGGCTTTTTAGATGCCATTTTTACAAGGCACACCATAGAGAGCGTTATTCATTTTGCTGGCTTAAAGTCAGTGGGTGAGTCGGTAGCTAAACCTGTTGAGTACTATCAAACAAACGTACAAGGTACGCTTACACTTGTAGATGCCATGCGTGATGCAGGCGTATTTAAATTAGTATTTAGCTCATCAGCCACAGTTTACGGCGACCCTGCAAGCTTACCAATTAAAGAAGACTTCCCGGTAGGTGGCACAACTAACCCGTACGGCACATCAAAACTGATGGTTGAGATGATGCTGCAAGATATTGCTAAATCAGATGAGCGTTTTGCATTTGCTATTTTACGCTACTTTAACCCAGTGGGCGCACATGAGTCAGGCTTAATTGGCGAAGATCCAAATGGTATTCCTAATAACTTACTGCCTTTTATTGCCCAAGTTGCAGTAGGTAAGTTAAAGCAACTTGCTGTATTTGGTGATGACTACGACACCGTTGATGGCACAGGTGTGCGCGACTATATTCACGTTGTAGATTTAGCGATGGGGCACTTAAAAGCGCTTGATAAAATTGCCAACAATACCGGCGCACTTGTATATAACCTTGGCACAGGCAATGGTTACTCTGTACTGCAAATGGTTAACGCCTTTATAAAAGCCAGCGGCCAAGACGTTCCTTATCAAGTATCGCCTCGTCGCCCTGGCGATATTGCTGCATGTTACGCCGCGCCAGAAAAAGCACTTAATGAGCTAGGCTGGGAAGCGGTGCGTGGAATAGATGCCATGATGGAAGACACATGGCGTTGGCAGTCAAATAACCCTAATGGTTATAAAAGCTAAGTTAAAAAAACTTTATAGATTTTGCCTGTTTCACAAGCAGGCAAATCACCTATAAATAAATTTACTACCGCGCTAATTTTTTAATGGAGACGTAGAGCTTGCTCACGTAGAAGCGAAGCTTCTCATAGCTTTATCAAAGGGGTTTAACACAACGTAAAAGCGCTGCTTTTAATCGCCAGCAAGCTGCGCGCCTACAACACCCACTGCACCTGTGTTATTTCAGTCGTAGGCGTGAAGCTTGCTCACGCACAAAGTTGAAATACCAGTATTTTTATACCAACGCGCAAGCAAAGCACCTATAAATAAACTAAGCGTCAGCGCTAATTACCAATTTTGCATTTCGACAATACGCGACTGCGTTCGCGCATATTCAAAGCTTAACTTTTCCCCCTGATACAAATACTCAACGTGCGCGTGGGCGTTAATAACTAATAACTTGTGGCAATCGTAAAACTCGTCCACCAATGCAATAAAGCGCCGCGCTTCGTCATCTAAATAATGCTCATTTAGGGTTTGTTTTTCGCGTTGATAACTGTCTTCAATACCATGCACTATTACTTTACCTGTTGCGCCTACACCCATTTTTGGCACATTTTCTATATATAAAATATCAAACTGCTTGGCTAAAAACATATAATCGTAAGCGCTACGCGCTCCTGAGCAAAGCGCCATAAAATCGATCATTATTGCATTATCTGCGGTTAATAAACACGGTAAGCTGCGGGAGTGTACCTGTAAAATTTGATTTTCCTTTGCTTGTGGATACTGAGATAAAAACTGCTTTTTAAACTCGCTTATAGGTAAATTAATAAAATAGTGGCGGCTATTTTTACCATACCTAAAGCGATGGTCATCCTGCCCTTCAACACTAATAACATGGCAATAACGGTTAATTAAATCGATTGTGGGTAAAAACCGCGCGCGCTGTAGGCCATTGCGATAAAGCTGCTCAGGTTTTGCGTTAGAAGTTGCCACCAGCACTACCCCACTATCAAACAAGGCATTAAATAACCTTGCCATAATCATTGCATCGCCAATGTCGCTAACAAAAAACTCATCAAAACACAGCACTTTTATATCTTTCGCCCATTGTTTAGCAATTAACGTGAGAGGGTTTTTATGACCTTGCAGCTGGGCAAGTTGCGTGTGTATTTGCGCCATAAAGTGATGGAAATGCAGCCGCTGCTTACGCTCAGTGGGTAAATTTTTATAAAATAAATCCATTAGCATGGATTTACCCCGTCCCACCGGCCCATGCAAATAAACCCCTTTAATTAACGGCACTTTTTTCCACCAAGGTGTTTTTGTGTGTAACTGTATACTCAGGTTATTTAACGCATTTACCGCATTTTGCTGAGCGCTATCAACACACAGTTCACCCGCATCTATTTTTGCTTGGTAAAGCCTTAAAATTTGTGGGCAGTTTACTGACATGGGGTTTCACTATCGGCTATAATCGCCGCCATTGTAGCCGACTAAAAATGTGAACCAAAATGAAATTCCCTTGCCGCTTAGATAAATTTATTAGCCACCTAGCCGAGCTACCACGCTCAAAAGCTCGCGCGGGTATTAAACGCCAAGAAGTGCAAGTAAATGGGGAAGTTGTTAGCGCGTTCGATTTTCAAGTAACCCAGCAAGATGAAGTAACATTTGCTGGTGAGCCTATGGTATTTTTAGGCAAACGCTACTTCATGCTACACAAACCTGTAGGCTACGTGTGTGCCAATGTAGATGAACTACACCCCACCGTATTTGATTTGCTCGATGAGCCAAATATGGCCGACTTTCATGTAGCAGGTCGCCTTGATATAGACACCACCGGCTTAGTACTTATTACTAACGATGGCGATTGGTCGCACCGTATTACCTCACCAAAGCACAACAAATTAAAAACCTACTTAGTAGAAACTCAAGAGCCTATAACCGAAGAAGCATTAGAGCAACTACGCGACGGCGTACAACTTCACAACGAAAAAGATCTCACTCGTCCAGCTAAAGCAGAAGCACTTGCCACCTACAGCTTACGTTTATCAATCAGCGAAGGTAAATACCACCAAGTTAAACGCATGTTAGCCGCGGTAGGTAACAAAGTGGTAGAGCTACACCGCGAGCAAATAGGTAGTATTATACTGGACGAAAACTTAGCAAGTGGAGAGTATAGGGAGTTAAAAGAGGGAGAGGTAAAACTATAGAGCGGTCAGCGGTCAGCTATCAGCTATCTGATCTGACCCCGATAAAGTAGA
>NZ_DJHW01000130.1:0-9677 GCF_002433295.1 Pseudoalteromonas sp. UBA6610
ATTCGTACTCTTCAAGGCCGTGTAGTAAGCGACAAGATGGAAAAATCTTTCACTGTTGCTATCGCACGTTACGTGAAGCACCCAATCTATGGGAAATTCATCAAACGTACTACTAAGCTACACGTACATGACGAAAACAACACAGCAAAAGCGGGTGACGTAGTTACTATCCGTGAATGCGCACCAATTTCTAAGAATAAATCTTGGACTTTAGTAGACGTTGTTTCTAGTCCAAAACAAGCTTAATTTTTAAATTAAGTAAGTTTTGTAAAAAAGCCCTGGCATTAGCCGGGGCTTTTTGTTTGCGTTTAAAAAAGCTGTAAGTTTGAAGCTTTCAGTCCTCAGCTGCTCGCAGTGGTGTGAAGCGCCGTAGCTTGGGTTGAGACTAGAACACTTGAGAAAAAAGCACGCCACGAATACGTAATAGTCCTAATACTAATCGAAAATAATACCAATCGTGTTAATTTATTAGGCATTTATAGCGACAGATAAAAATTTCGATACACGACTGTATAGATGTTTGAGGTAGAGTAATACTGGAGTAATTGCCAAGAACAACTAAATAACAGCTCTATAATTTACCAAACCTATGCCTTTGCGAGAGTAAAGCTGCAACAATAGATATTAATATGCACACGGCAGAGCCTACCACTAAGAAGCGGTTCTCGATTCGACTGACTTGCCTTTCTCCTACAATTTGATAGGTCACATCCCCCTCAATAAAGCGTTCGCCTTGGTATTGCTGAGTGACGTTAAAGGCTAAAAAGTCACCTAGCTTTGCTTGATAGGTAAAGTAGGTTTGTGGATAAAAAATTTCATATGTTGCACACAACCACGCTATCAGCCCACACATAAATAAAGTCAGGCTCATAATTAAAGTGATGTTTGAGGGCTTATGTATCGCTGAACTTATAGGTAGGCATTTATCAATACAGCCTTCGCCATAGCAAAGTTTAAGCTTTTTAATTACCTCAGTTGAGGGGATAAACTGTCCATTTTCAAGCTTTGAAAGGTACGACTGTTGAATTCCAATTTCACGCGCAGCATAAGCCTGAGTCCACTTTTTATTTGCTCTAAGGCGCTTTAACTCCATTCCTAACGCTTGCATACCCTCTGCTCTTATTTGATTAGTTAAGCGTTTTATTATCGCTAAAATTAGTATTTATAAATAGTCTAAAAGCGTATATTCATGCTTATTAATATAAAGAATATTATGAATATTAATAGCTTATATTAAATATAATAAAATATAAGGTATGCTCAATTCGATTTTAATAAGGAGATATAATATGTCGAATAAATTTACTGGCGC
The DNA here is from genome assembly GCF_002433295.1 of Pseudoalteromonas sp. UBA6610. NCBI lineage: Bacteria > Pseudomonadati > Pseudomonadota > Gammaproteobacteria > Alteromonadales > Pseudoalteromonadaceae > Pseudoalteromonas > Pseudoalteromonas sp. UBA6610. The sequence goes on from NZ_DJHW01000130.1 coordinate 1,313, forward strand.
TATGTTAGTGCTTATCAGTTCACTGTTTTTTATAAACCCCAGTTACGCAGAGCCTGTTTTTGCAATTAAGGCCAGTATTTATAAATTACAGAATGAGATTACCGTAGATAGTAAAATAGAGCAGGCTTTAAAAAATCTAAGCCCTACGCATCAACCTCAGCTACTCACGCTATTAAATAAAAGCGCAATGATAGAAATTGGTGATGATACGCAAATGACGGCGCTTGAAGTAAAGCCTAACGCAGAGGGGTCGCATTTTAACGCCAGCTTGAAGTTAAAAGAGCAGGTTGATGGCAAGTGGGAATCTATTTCTTCCTTTATGCCGCAAATCCCAAATGGGCAAACAGTGTATTTAAGCCGCACCTTTACAGATAAAGTATGGCTGATAAAAATTACAGGCAAACGCTATGAATCAATAGAGCGTGCAGAGCAGGCCTTAAATCAAAAGTAATGTCTGTTAATTTACCGCACAATGATTGGTTGCAAAAAAAGTTTAATATAAGTTTGCTGGTAAAGTGTGGCGGGCACGTTAGTATGCGCTAATAAAGGTACAAGGAGCGTAGTATGGCTAAGCAAACAGTGTTAATTATAGGTAATGGCCCCGTCGAAAAGGATGTAAGTAAAGCCCTAAACAGCTTTGATAGAGTGGTGCGCTTTAATATGTGTGCAAACATGCCTGCATACTTAGGCCGTAAATGTACTGATTTATGGCTAGTAGGGCGAGGTAAGCAAGGCGCAATGCTCTGCGCAGCGTTTCCAGATATAGATATAACGCAGCTGAAAAATGTCATGATCACTGACCCAAAACCTAACTTATTTACTCAACCTTTTTATAAGCTAATTAACCGCAGGGGCTGTATTGACCATGGCGATGAAATAATACGTAAATATAGCCCGCATGCAAACGTGAGTCGAATCGCCCAGCACGATAAAACAGCATTATTAAAACACTTATATACGTTTGGCAAACCTGCTTTTAAAGCTAAAACACCCAGTTCGGGAATGTTAGCTATTGAGCACTTTTTAAAGCAGCAAGCACAGGTGCATATTATCGGTTTTGGTTTTAAGGGCTGGAAGCGTCATCCGTGGGATTTAGAAAAGCAGTATGTAGCGTCACTTATTGCCAAACAAAAAGTACAGTTATTAAAAAGCCCCAGTTAATGCTGGGGCTAAAAAGTTATAACCAAGCTATTACCAAATCATCTCAACAAATTCAGGGTGATCGATATACGGGTTACGATTACCTTGAAACTCATAAGCTGCTTGGTTACGATCAAGTTCCATTTGGCTAACAGGGTCGGCGTTATGCCAGTTAAGTAGCATAGCTACCACCCAGTTTTCGAATACTTGATTGCTTGTACCATTAAGGACTGCATTACTGGCAGTTGTGTTATTTTGCCACGAGCCTATTACATTCTCGTAGCGGGTTGCCATGTAAAAATAAGCGCGAGCAAAGTCACCTTTAAACTCATCAATTGGCTCAAACACCGTACCTGAGTAATTAATAGAGCTTGCTGCTGAACCGACTTTACTACCGTTTGTTGATGTAAATGATGCGCTAGCCACTTCACCAAATGGGTAGTTACTACGTTTTGAGTTTACATAACCGTCGGTTGCATAAATGTGGTGCACGTCTGAATTCATTGGCTCATTTGTGCCGCCAAACCAGCTTTTAGGGAACGAATGCTCGCGGTTATAGCAATCTGCTTCACTGTTATAAGTACCACACTGATCGCTCACCGCGGTGTAAGTATAGCTGTCACTACCATTTGGCTTTTCACTATACATATCTAAAATACTGTTATCGTTTTCAAAGTATTTATCGCGTGCTGAAGAATCGTAAAAGTTCCAAATAGCCGAGTAACCTTGCGAGCTGTGATTTTTGATAATGTTATAAAGCTCAGTTTTTAATGCATAACCAGATAAACCCTGAGTTGTTACGTAATAACCTGTTGGTGTTGGGTTAGTGCCACCGCCAGTATCACCGCCAGAGCTATCGCCTAATTCAAAAGTTGTACTATCTGTGTTATTAAAACTTGCGCCACTGGCAAGTGTGGTGCTGCCCTGAGTGAGCGCGTAATTACCATTACCTACGTTGCAGCACATACCGTCGCCATAGCTGTCACTTATAACTAGGGTGTATGCGCCATCAGTTAAACAGAGTTGCTCATTATATTGTGTGTTAGAGGCATAACCACTACCACTGGCTACGCTGCTACCTTGGCTGTTGTTAACCACCCAGCTGGTTTCGCTGCCGTAGTTATCGGTATTAAGGGTTAAAGTAAGGCTATGGTCGTTACAGCTGCCTGAAGCACCGCCATCTGTATTAGGCAAAAAATTATCTACATAAACGATTTCATTGCCATCAAAGCCGCTCATATCGTAAAAACGTAAACCAACATTAATGGTTTTATTACTGCTAGGCGTATAACTGTGGCTAATTGTTTGCCACTGGTTAGTTTGCGCTTGGTTAGAGTACCCTTGGTAGCCATCTACATACAGGCGGGCCCTTATGTTTCCTTCAGTGTGATATACATCCACTGAAAAATCATATGTTTTGCCCGCCTCCACACTAACTTGTTGTAATAAGTCGGTATTGCTTTGCGAGCCGGTGGTCACATTAATAGCCGCCGCGCTGTTTGCGTTATTTACGATACTGGTTGAGCGCGATACATTAATACCGCTATCAATTGTGGTCCACGCGTCAGGCGTATTGCCTGTCCACTGCTCAAATCCGCCATTTGCGACATTGGCCATTGCTGGGGTGGCGGCAATCAGTAATGCCGTGCTAAGTAACTTATTTTTGTATGTCCCGTGTGACATGATTGTTCCTATTTTTTATAGTTGAGTAAATAACATACACTATCTGCACAAGGTTACAAATTTGTTAAATACAAAATTAATAAAATAGCAATAATAAGCCTTTAAGCTGTTTTTGAAGGTCTTTATATAAATTAATAACTAAATGGAATAACAAAGCAGATTCTATTCTTTTTTTCTCACCGCATAGCCCGCTATCCTGCACACTAATAAAACCTCAGCAGAGTTACTCTGGGTGAGGTAAAACTCATTTTGAACAGCGCACCATGTGGGCTGTATGTAATTTTCAGGGTTATGGGGAACAAATTCATGTTGTTAGGTCAACTTAACGCAGCGGCAAGCCCGCTATCGCAAGAGCAAGTACAAAAGCTGCAAGGCTTAGTAGCAGAACTTAATCCGATTCAGCAAGCGTGGGTAAGTGGTTACTTAGCTGCAAATGCTAATTCTGCGGCTCTTGGTGGGCAAGCGCCTACAGCGGCTGCAAGCGATGCTGCGCCACTTACTATTTTGTATGGTTCGCAAACAGGTAATGCAAAAGGTGTGGCGACTAAGCTTAAAGAGCAAGCAGAGTCGCGCGGTCTAGCTGTAAAACTTGTGAGCATGTCTGACTACAAACCTACAGCCCTGAAAAAAGAAAAGTTTTTAACCGTTGTTGTATCTACCTACGGTGAAGGTGAACCACCTGAAGATGCTGAAACACTGTATGAATTTTTAACTACCAAAAAAGCACCTAAGTTAGATGGCGTTAAAGTAGCGGTACTGGGTTTAGGTGACTCTAGCTATGAGTTTTTCTGCCAAACAGCAAAAGACTTTGAAGAGCGTTTAAACAAACTTGGCGCAGAGACTATTTTCCAACGTGCCGACCTAGATGTTGATTACGATGATGAAGCAGCCACTTGGATCACCGGTGCACTTGATGCATTCGAACCTGATCTAAAAGCGCAGCAAGATGCTGCTGGCGGCCAAGTTGTATCAATGCCATTTGGCGCGCCAACAGCGGCAGCAAGCCAATACACTAAGCAAAACCCATTTGCGGCAGAGCTTGTTACCGTACAAAAAATTACAGGGCGCGATTCTACTAAAGATGTACGCCATGTTGAGATTTCGCTTGAAGGCTCAGACATCACCTACTTACCTGGTGATTCATTAGGCGTGTACTTTTTAAATGATGAAGCCCGCGTAGATGAGCTACTAACACACACGCAAATCGATCCAAGCACACTTGTAAAAGTGGGCGAAGAGTCACTGCCTATTCGCGATGCATTAATCGAAAAGTTAGAGCTTACTCAGTCATACCCAGGCTTTGTAGAAAAATATGCAGTAGCAACGGGCACGCCAGAGCTACTAAAGCTTGTAGAAGATAAAGCCGCGATGCGTGAGTACATTGAGCCTCGTCAAATTTTTGATGTAGTGGCACAAAATCCTGCAAAAATAGACGCACAAACCTTAGTTGATTGCCTACGTAAATTACAAGCGCGCTTATACTCAATCGCTTCAAGCCAAAGCGAGGTTGAAGAGGAAGTGCACTTAACGGTAGGTTTAGTTGAGTTTGACGCCTTTGGCAGCGAACATTTAGGTGGCTGCTCTGGTTATTTAGCACGCCGTGCTGAAGAAGGGTGTAAAGTTAAAGTATTTAGTGAGCACAACGACAACTTCCGTTTACCTAGCGATGATAATACCCCAATTATTATGGTTGGCCCAGGTACCGGTATTGCGCCATTCCGTGCATTTTTACAAGAGCGTGACTCGCGAGAAGCACAAGGCAAAAATTGGCTGTTTTTCGGTAACCCACACTTTACACAAGACTTCTTGTATCAAGTAGAAATTCAGGGTTATTTAAAATCAGGCCTATTAAGCAAAGTTGACGTTGCATTTAGCCGTGACCAAGCCGAAAAAGTATACGTACAAGACAAGCTACGCAAAAACTCAAAAGAAATTTTTGAGTGGCTAGAAGCAGGTGCGCATTTTTATGTGTGTGGTGATGCAAACCGCATGGCAAAAGATGTACACAACGCCTTAGTTGATATCATCAGCGAAAACACCGGTAAAAGCTACGAAGACGCAGAGCAATATTTAAAAGACTTACGTAGCGCTAACCGCTATCAGAAAGACGTGTATTAATCACGTTTCTTATTTTATTAACAGCTAGCAGCCGTCACTGTAACAAATTTAGGATTTAAAATGAGCGAACAAGATAAAAACGTAAAACTTTCTGATAACGAACGTTTGAAAAGAGAAAGTAACTTTTTACGTGGCACCATAGAGCAAGATTTAAAAGATGAAATTACCGGTGGTTTTACAGCCGATAACTTCCAACTTATACGTTTTCACGGTATGTACCAGCAAGATGACCGCGATATACGCCCTGAGCGCGCAAAGCAAAAGCTAGAGCCGCTGCACAATGTAATGCTACGTGCACGTATGCCTGGCGGTATTATCAAGCCTGAGCAATGGCTAGCAATTGATAAATTTGCCGATGAAAAAACAAGCTACGGCAGTATTCGTTTAACAACACGTCAAACGTTTCAATTTCATGGTGTATTAAAGCCAAATATTAAAGGCATGCACCAAATGCTTAATAGCGTTGGTATTGACTCTATTGCCACCGCAGGCGATGTAAACCGTAACGTACTATGTACGACTAACCCTGTTGAGTCAGAGTTACATCAAGAAGCGTATGAGTGGGCTGCAAAAATTTCTGAGCATTTACTTCCAAAAACGAAAGCATACGCTGAAATTTGGTTAAATGGCGAAAAAGCAGAAACTACAGAAGAGCCAATTTTAGGTTCTAACTACCTACCGCGTAAGTTTAAAACCACGGTTACTATTCCGCCTAACAACGAAGTTGATGTGCATGCGAATGACTTAAACTTTGTTGCTATTGCCGAGGACGGCAAGCTTGTTGGCTTTAACGTACTTGTAGGTGGTGGCCTAGCTATGACCCACGGTGATACGGCTACGTATCCGCGTAAAGCTGACGACTTTGGTTTTATTGCCCTAGAAGACACTTTAAAAATTGCTGAGCATGTTGTATCAGTGCAGCGCGATTGGGGTAACCGTTCTAACCGTAAAAATGCAAAAACTAAATACACACTAGACCGTGTTGGGTCTGACGTATTTAAAGCCGAAGTAGAAAAACGTGCCGGTGTAAGCTTTGCACCAAGCCGCCCTTATGAGTTTACTCACCGTGGCGATCGTATCGGTTGGGTAGAAGGCATTGATGGCAAGCACCACCTTACGCTATTTATACAAAGTGGCCGTATTTTAGACTACCCAGGTAAGCCATTAAAAACAGGTTGTCGTAAAATTGCTGAAGTGCACCAAGGCGATATGCGCATGACGGCTAACCAAAACTTAATTATTGCTGGTGTGCCTGCCGATCAAAAAGCAGTCATTGAAGAAATTGCCCGTAACCACGGCTTAATTGATGACAAAGACACTGAGCAACGTAAAAACTCAATGGCGTGTGTAGCATTGCCAACGTGTCCGCTTGCTATGGCCGAAGCTGAGCGTTACTTACCAAGCTTAATTGAAAAAACCGAAGCACTACTTGCTAAGCATGGCATACCTGATGACAGCATTATTATGCGTGTTGTAGGTTGTCCTAACGGTTGTGGCCGCGCAATGCTTGCAGAAGCTGGTTTAGTAGGTAAAGGCCCTGGTAAATACAACGTTTACCTAGGCGGTAATTTAGAAGGTACACGCATTCCTAAACTGTACCTAGAAAACGTAGGTGAAGATGTTTACCTAGACGCGTTTGATAAGCTAATTGGCCAGTGGGCAAGTGAGCGAAACGACGGTGAATGTTTTGGTGACTTTGTAATTCGCAAAGGCATTGTTGCTGAAGTAAAAGTATCAGTAACCGATTTTCACGCTTAATTAAATACCCACGCGGAGCGTGGGTGAGGTTTAAAATTGACCATGAGTGAATTTAAAAACATATTACAGCTTGATAAGCAAAGCCAAGCGGCATTGCTTGCAGATGCAAATGGCATACTTGCACCAATGAGTGCGGAGCAGCGTGTTGCATGGGCACTAGAGAACTTACCCGATACAGCTTTTTTATCATCAAGCTTTGGTATTCAAGCGGCGGTCATGCTGCATTTAGTAACATCTCAGCGTCCTGATATTCCTGTGGTATTAACCGATACGGGTTATTTATTTCCAGAAACGTATCAGTTTATTGAGCAAATGACAGCGCGCCTATCACTTAATTTACAGGTGTATAAAGCTGAGCTAAGCCCTGCATGGCAAGAAGCTAAATACGGTAAGTTATGGGAACAAGGCGAGGACGGTATTAAGCAATATAATCAGCTTAATAAAGTAGAGCCCATGACCCGCGCATTAAAAGAAATTGGTGCCGGTACTTGGTTTAGTGGCTTGCGCCGTGACCAATCATCGACCCGTGCAGATAAACAGTTTGTTGAGATAAGCCGAGGTACGGTAAAAGTGTACCCGATTATTGAATGGTCAAACCGCGATGTATATCAATACCTTACCAAGCATGATTTACCTTACCACCCATTATGGGAGCAAGGTTATGTGTCGATGGGTGATGTGCATACTACGCGTAAACTTGAGCCAGGTATGAGCGAAGAAGAAACGCGCTTTTTTGGTTTAAACCGCGAATGCGGACTGCATATTGACGGCGATGGTATTTAAAAAAAAGCGAATGCTAAACAACTATTTAAACGCAACTTAGGTTGCGTTTTTTATTGCAAAAAAATTGCCTGATTAAGTATTTTTTATTAGACTTGCCTTTCAAGGATTCATTTTTAAGCAGGAACGCTATGAAATACTTCACCTACTTGGCAATATCAGTCATGATCATTGCTGTTATCTCTTTGTTTTACCTAAAAAAGCCAGATGGCCAAACATGGCTTTCTAGTTCATCTATTAGTGCTGAATCTAACAAAATTAAAGAAAAAATGGTCGCGTTATCTACCAATACGCTTAATCAGGCAGTGCAAGGCGCAAAACAAGCGGGCGATAAAATTGCGCAGAGTGTAAACAATGATGCGGCGACAATTAAACCCGGTAGCAAAATTTATAAGTGGCAAGATAAAAACGGCCAATGGCATTTTTCAGATACGCCTAATGCAGATGGCAAAAGTATTGAGGTAAAACTTGATGCCCGTGATGTCACTGTTGTAGCCGCAGAAGACACCTCAATTTTGAGTAGCAGTGCAAGTACCTCAAAAAAGAGTATTCAACCACCTACACCTACCGTTTACAACGCTGAATCTATTCAAAAACTGTTTGAAGATGCCGAAAAGGCAAAGCAAAAATTAGAGCAGCGCAGTAAAGAGATGCAAAGTATAGGTGGGTACTAAATTTTATTGTGCGCTTAGCATTAAAACTTACTCAATATGAGGGGTTTGTAATTTGTGAGCTGAGTTACTGCGCCTTCGTTAGGCTAAGGGCTTATAACCAGTTAAAAGCAATACCAAGTTGCAATACTCGTTAATTATTTAGCGCATAAAAAAGCCTAGCGACTGCTAGGCTTTTTAATTTTAAATATTGTCTTGTCCTGAAATGTGTTTAC